>NZ_CP121472.1:600000-850000 GCF_036208045.1 Thiorhodovibrio winogradskyi
CGGGCGTCAAGCCGCAGCAGAAATCCGAGCAAAGTCGCTTCAAGGTGAGTTTTTTCTACGATGCCGAACACGCGCCAACCTTGGAAGAGATCGGCAGCCTGCTGCACCAGGCGGACCTGAACGTGCATGTCAATCTGTCCTTCGGTCAGTTCCTCGATGTGGTCCCGGCGCGTGCCTCCAAGGGCCTGGCGCTGCGCTATGTGGCGGACCAGTGGGGTATTCCGCTCGAGCATTGCTTGTGCGCCGGTGGCTCGGGCGCCGACGAGGACATGATGCGCGGCAACACCCTGGCCGTGGTGGTAGCCAATCGCCACAACGAGGAGCTGTCCAAGCTGATCGACACCGAAAGCATCTATTTTGCCCAGGAACCCTTCGCGGCGGGCATTCTCGAGGCCATCGATCACTACGACTTCTTCGCCGCCTGCCAGGTGCCGCCGGCCGCCGAGAGTCCGGTAGAGCCCACCTCTAGGTCGGAGTTCTCGCCGGATCTCTCATCAGACGCGTCAGCAGGGAGCGATGTTGACAAGGAGGATGCGCCACCAGGGGAGTCCTGATCGGGCATGGCGAATAGCATGCTCGCCGCGCGGCAGCAGACCTGTTAGGACAGGGGCCAGATAGGGGCCAGATAGGGATCAGATAGGGATCAGACAGGATGAAGCGACATATCCAGCCTGTTGGAGTGGATGCACCGCGAAGGTGAGCTTTAATGGATAGCATCAATCTGAGCCAGATCTCCCTGACGGCGACCGACCTTGGCGTTATCGCTGGCTACTTTGTGCTGGTGGCTGTGATAGGCGTGTTGGTCGCGCGCCGGACCCATGACGATCAGGATCTGTTCCTGGCCGGCCGCCGGCTGCACTGGGTGCCGGTGGGGCTGTCGCTTTTTGCGTCCAACATCTCCTCCACCACCCTGATCGGCCTGGCCGGCGCGGCCTACACCTGGGGTTTGGCGGTGGCCAATTACGAATGGATGGCCGCGCCCATTTTGGTGCTCATGGCGCTGGTGTTCATTCCGCTTTATCTCAATGCCCGCATTGGCACTGTGCCCGAGTGGCTGGAGCACCGCTTCGATCGGCGCGCGCGGCGTTACTTCTCGGTCCTCACGCTGCTGGCCAACATTCTGGTCGACACCGCCGGCACCCTCTTTGCCGGTGCACTGGTGTTGGCCAGCCTGGTCCCGGGGCTGGATCTCTTCTCCGCCGCGCTGCTGCTGGCGGCCATTGCCGCGAGCTACACCGCCGCCGGTGGTCTGGCGGCCGTGGTCTACACCGATATGCTCCAGGCCATCCTGCTCATCATTGGTGCTTGCCTGGTCACCTGGCTCGGTTTTGCCGAGCTGGGCTTTGACTGGGGCGCCCTGGTCGCGGCCACGCCACCAGAGCGCCTGCACCTCTTCTTGCCGCTGGATGATCCCAATCTGCCCTGGCTCGGTACCCTGATTGGCGTGCCCGTGCTGGGGTTTTACTTTTGGTGCACCAATCAGTTCATCGTGCAGCGGGTGTTGGGCGCGCGCACCATCGCCCATGCTCGCGCTGGCGCCCTGCTGGCCGGGCTGCTTAAGCTGCCGGTGTTGTTCATCATGGTGCTGCCGGGGGTGATGGCCATTCAGATCCTGCCGGGGCTCGAACATGGCGATCAGGTCTTTCCGGCGCTGATCGCCGAGTTGCTGCCGGTGGGCCTGACCGGGTTGATCCTGGCGGCGCTGGTCGCGGCCCTGATGTCGAGTGTCGATTCCACCCTGAACGCTGCCGCCACCTTGCTGACGCTTGATTTCATCAAGCCCGCCTGGCCAAGCCTCGGCCCTAGGCGCACCGCCTGGATTGGCCGCGCCGCCATCGTGTTTTTCATGCTGCTCGCGGCTGTCATCGCCCCCTTGATCGGCCATTTCGAGGGGCTTTTCCATTATCTACAAACGGCGTTGTCCTATCTGGTGCCGCCGGTGGTGGCCGTGTTTCTGCTGGGGGCCTTTGTTGGTCGCGCCGGGCCGCGCAGCGCCCTGGCCACCCTGCTCGGCGGGCATCTGATCTCGGCGGTGCTCTTTGTGCTTTGGCTGCTCGGGTGCATGTCGCTGCATTTCACCCTGGTCGCTGGCTTGCTGTTTTTTGTCAGTGCCGGGATTTTTCTCATCACCAGTTGGCGCTGGCCCGTCAGTGCGATTCAGCGCTCGTCAGCACTCTGGTCGCCAGCGCTGTCCAAACCCGAGCCAGGGATGCGCTGGTGGTGGGATTATCGCCTGTACGGCATGTTGCTGCTGATGCTGACTTTGGCCTTGGTGTGGAATTTTCACTGACCCTGAGTTTCCAGCAGTTCCAAATTTGGGTGTTCTATCTGATTTGGAAGCGGCTTCCAGCCGCTTCATGAGGTGCCAAGATGGCGCGTCTGCTTCGCTGGTGCGTCTCACTAGTGCCCCAACGTTTCGTGCACACGTCTTATATATTATTGTTTATGTGATATTTTTACAAATTTTAGGAAAAATCGACTTGAACGCGCCGGCCAATTTCGACCAGTCTCGGTCCGGAATCTTCGACTGGAGGCATAATTCGAATGTATACCGGCAAACTCGTTTTCTCGCGGTTAACCGAGCACCTACCTTTGCCCGTTTTTCGGCAGTGCGTTACGCGTTATCTTGGAAACCATAAGATTAAATCATTCTCCTGTCTCGACCAGTTTCTACGCATGATGTTTGCGCAACTCACCTATCGGGAAAGTCTTCGAGATATTGAAACAACTCTGCGAGCGCATTCGAGTAAGCTTTATCACATGGGTATACGCGGAGGCATATCGCGGAATACTATCGCTAATGCAAACCAAGTGCGTAATTGGCGAATTTATTCCAAGTTCACTCGAACGTTAATTCAAATTGCTCGTGATCTTTATATCAACGAAACTCTCGCCTTTGACCTTGACCAAACAGTTTAGGCTTTTGACTCATCTACAATCGAGCTTTTCCTTTCTGTTTTCCCATTGGCGCCGTTTCGCCGCACCAAAGTAGGCGTAAAACTTCATACATTGCTGGATCTTCGCGGTAACATACCGACTTTTCTTGCAATTTCTGATGCAAAGCTGAATGGCGTCAATGCGCTAGATCTGCTGACGGTTGAGGCCGGCGCTTTTTATGTCATGGATCGGACGTATCTGGATTTTGAACGTCTTTATCGTTTTCAACTCACCGGTGCTTTTTTTGTTAAACGCGCGAAAGCGAATACAAAAATGCGACGATTGCACTCTCGCCCGGTCGACAAGAAAACCGGACTTAGATGTAACCAAACGGTCCCTTTAACAGGTGTCAATACGGCCTTGCGTTACCCTCGGCATCTTCGCCGCGTCAAGGTCATGGATCCCGCCACGAATAAGGAGCTGGTTTTCTTAACAAAAAACCTTTTACTTTGCCCGCATTCACGATCACAGAGCTTTATCGGAACCGCTGGTACGCAGAGCTGTTTTTTAAATGGATCGAGCAACGCTTGCGCATAAAAGCTTTCTTTGGCACGACTGAAAATGCAGTGAAATCGCAAATTTGGATAGCGATCTCGACATATGTATTAGTAGAAATTGTAAAGAAACGATTGAATATCAATGAAAGTCTGTATAGTTTGCTACAGATTCTGAGCCTGACGCTGTTCGAGCGTGTGCATATAAATCAATTACTTAACCATGCTCCTGACAAATACACAGATTACGAGAACCCTAAGTAATTGAATTTATTTTATTAAACGTTGGAACACTCCCTCAGTGTCAGGATAGAAGTCGTCAGCTCCTGTTATCCTTTTTAAGAGCATCTGAGGGCGAGAGGAGCGCATCATGCCTCGTTATTCCGAAGAACGCCGTGCCGCTGTCGTGGCGAAGTTGCTACCCCCGCAGAACCTGAGTCCGCAGGCGGTCGCCGAGCAAGAAGGTCTGTCCCTGGCGACGGTGTATAAGTGGCGCCAGGATGCGCGCGACAAGGGTCGCTGCCCGCCCGATGCCGATGCACGGGGGCGCAGGACTGGTTCTCAAAAGACCGCTTTGCTGCGGTGGTTGAGACGGCTGCACTGAACGCCGAGGTGACGGCCTCGTATTGCCGCCGGCGTGGGTTGTATCCCGAACAGCTGGCGGCGTGGCGCGAGGACTGCGAACAAGCCTGGCGACTGGCACAGCTTGCGCGCCAAAGCGAAGCGACGGAACTCAAGCAGCAGCGCCTGCGCATCCGCGACCTTGAGCGCGAGCTGCAACGCAAGAATTTGGCCCTCGCGGAGACAGCGGCGCTGCTGACGCTGTCAAAAAAAGCCCAGGCGATCTGGGGGGACGTGGCGTGATGATCGGCGCCCCAGATCGCCGCAAGGCCATGGCGCTGATCGAGGAGGCCCGTGCTCATGGGGCGCGCCTGGCCCAAGCCTCTGAAACGCTGGGCTTGAGCCTGCGAACCTATCAACGCTGGTGCCAGGCGCCCGATGGGGGCGAAGACCAGCGCCCGCTGGCCGAGCGTCCAACACCGGCCAATGCGCTGAGCCCTGATGAAGAGCAGGCGATCTTGGAGGTCTGACATCGCCCGGCGTTCGCCAGCCTGCCCCCGGAGCAGATCGTGGCGCGCCTGTTCGATGAGGAACAACGCTATGGTGTCGAGCTTCTATCGGGTGCTGCGCCGCCATGGGGAACTGGCCCATCGTGGGCGGGCGAAGATACCGGCCGCCCGCCCACGACCAACAAGGTTCCAGGCGCAAGCGCCCAATCGGGTGTGGTCGTGGGATTGCACTTGGCTGCCAGGGCCAGTCAAGGGGCTGTTCTTCTACTTGGTGATGACCGTGGATATCTATAGCCGTAAGGTCGTGGGCTGGGAGGTGTTCGAGGCGGAGTCGGTCGACAACGCCCCTGCCGTGATCCGCCGCGCGGTACTCGCCGAGGGGCTGGTGGATCACCCGCTGGTGCTCCATGCCGATAACGGCAGCCCATTCAAGGGCGCAACCTTGCTCGAGACGCTCTATGCACTCAACATCACCCCGTCCTACAGCCGTCCAAGGGTAAGCAACGACAATGCCTTCTCCGAGGTGCTGTATCGCACCTGCAAGTATGTGCCGCACTATCTCGTCGAGGGCTTCGGGTGCTTGGAAACCAGCCGGCGTTGGGTGCTTGAGTTCGTGCATTGGTACAACACCGAGCATCGTCATAGCGCGATCCGCTTTGTCACGCCCGATGAGCGACATCGCGGTGCGGATCGCGACATCCTGGCCCAGCGCCATGCGCTCAACCAAGCGGCTCGCGAGCAGCACCCCGAGCGCTGGAGCGGCAAGACGCGTAACTGGGATCCCATCAAGGCCGTCTCCCTCAACTCGGAGCGAGAGGCCAAGATCACGCCGGTCGAAAGGACTGGGTGAAATCATGAGGGAGGCGACAACTACCTTGACAATCACCGCACTAGTGAAAGTGGATCAGCAATGCGCGATTGCTCTCAGCGCCAAGCAGTCCAGCCCTCGGAGCAAATGCCACATCATGGCCAGATGCGAGCACATTCCCATCAAAGGAGAAAAGGGTCAAATTGTTTCTTCAACATGAAAGCGACCCTGGCCCCATTTATTGCGTTCCTGCTCTTTTTCCGCCCGTTCTCGTTCCTTCTGTTCCCGCTCCTGCTCGGCGTTGGCGCGCTCATGTTCGGCTCTGTGGTGTTCTTGTTCGACCTTGGCGCGCAGCTCGGCCAGATAGCACTGAATGCTGTGTTGCTCGCGCAGAAACTCCATGCGCGCTTGATACGCGTGGTAGGCGCGCTCTTTGTCGGAGAAGGCCTTGAGGGTGTTCATGGCTTGTCTCATCTCCCTGATCGGCATCCAGGGGTCTGCATCCAGGGCGGCAAGGCGTCGGCATCGAGCTGATTGCCGTCCTTGAGGAATTTTAGCCAGCGGTCCCGTTCGGTTTGGATGGTATCGGCATGGAATTTGTTCAATTCCAGCAGCCAGATGCCGCCGTGAGCGAGCAGCAGGCGGCCGAGGCTGTCGCGCAGGCGAAACTCATGCATCCACTCGGCGCGCTTGGGAAGGAGATCCTCCCCGAGCAGCCAGATGCTATAGGTTGGCCGCGGGAGGCCGTATTTCTCGCCATCACTCAATTGCGCGCTGTAGAGATCGATCCCGTTGTAGAGGATGCGCGCGGGTCGAGCGGTGTCCTTATCTGTTCACCCCGTTCTCGTCATTTTGGATTTTCGCCGCGGCTCGCATCGCCCGTGGTGCCCGTGTTCGCGCGGAATTCGAAGGGATTGAGAAGATCAACGCCGAATGGAGCGAAATCAGCGAGGTTGCGCGTTACGACTCTGAGACCGCGCACCTTGGCGATGGCGGCAATCATGGCATCTTCGTAAAGCGTGTCTGATCTGCGATGCATGAGCCTTGCCCAGCAGCGGAACGCGGGCCCATCCATGGCGACAAGGTTATAGGAGCCGCTCACGAGATCCAGCCAGGCTTCAATTTCCCTGGCTTTCTCGACATCCTGCTCGCGTGTCAGCTCGATGCCGGCCTGGATTTCGCCGAGCGTGACACTGGCCAGATGAAGACTGGCGTTGTCAACGGATTCGATCCAGGCGACGACCGCCCCCCGTGCGGCCGTGGTTTGCGCAGCTCGGAGACAACATTGGTATCGAGCAAATACACCGGCCTTACCCGAGCGCGGCGACCTGGCTGCGCCGGGCCTGGCGGCGATTGGGCACGAGCTGATCCGTGCGGGCCGAATCGCTGAGCAACAATTGCTTGAGGGAGGGGCGAGCCGCGACCTGAAGCCGGCGCCACTCCGCGATGGGAAGCAGCACGGCTGTTTCAGTACTGCGTCGGGTCACTACCTGCGGCCCTTCGCTCACGCATGCATCGAGGAACTCGCTGAAGCGGGCCTTCGCATCCTGAACGGGCCAAGTCGACATGGGGCGTCTCAAGAGTGAAATGACTAGGTATCTGACTAGTCTATCGGTGAATTGGCCTGTGTACAAGCGCGAGAGGTCGGTTGCGCGCCCCGTCCTTGCCTCACTTGATGCCAGCTTTACCGCTGATGCCAGCTTTACCGCAAGCTTGGGGTCGGGTGCCGGGCGCGCGCGCATCCGGGCGCAGGATCATGGACAGATCACAGTGCCTGCGCCCGACGGCGGTTTCCGAGTCCATGATGTAGCCTAGATCAGCAAAGAGTATCACCAGAAAGGCGGTCTTGACCACGATCTCGTTGGACCAGCGCAGGTCGCGATTGTCGAGCACCGGCAGAAAGCGCTGTTCGATAAAGCGGCAGACCGGCTCCATCTCGGCCTTGGCATGGAAGCCGTTGCAGACCGAGCGGCGTTCGCGGTCGAGATCGAAACCCGGCAGGACTGGCGAAGATGGTGGCCATTGCGAACTGGTTGGCGCTCAATTGTCGGATCTGGCGGAACCACCGATCCCCCGTTCGCGCGCAAATTCCAGCATGCGCTGAATGGGTTGGACGGCGCGCACCCGGATGTCTTCCGGAATTTGGATGTCCTGATCACCGCGTTCCAGCACCTGTGCCAGATTTTGCAGTGCGTTCATGGCCATCCAGGGGCAGTGGGCGCAACTCTCGCAGGTGGCGCCCTCGCCGGCGGTGGGAGCGGGGATGAGCTTTTTGCCGGGGGCGAGTTGCTGCATTTTCCAAAAAATGCCGGCATCGGTGGCGACGATGAATTCCTGCTCTGGTCTGTCCACCACGGCGCGGATGAGCTGAGTGGTGGAGCCGATCACATCGGCCTGGTTGACCACTTCATCGGGTGATTCCGGATGCACCAGCACGGCGGCGTCTGGGTGCAGGCGGCGCATGCGCTCGAGCGCGAAACCTTTGAACTCCTCATGCACCACGCAGGCGCCGTCCCATAGCAGCATATCGGCGCCGGTGACGCGCTGCACATAGTGGCCGAGGTGTTTGTCCGGTGCCCAGAGGATCTTTTCGCCTTGGGCATGCAGATGCTTGATGATCGGCAGGGCGATACTGGAGGTCACCACCCAGTCGGATCTGGCTTTGACCGCCGCGCTGGTGTTGGCATAAACCACCACCTGACGCTCCGGGTGGGCGTCGCAGAATGCGCTGAAGGCATCGGCTGGGCAGCCCTCGTCGAGCGAGCAGGTGGCGGCAAGACTGGGCATCAGCACGCGCTTTTCCGGGTTGAGAATCTTGGCCGTCTCGCCCATGAAGCGCACACCGCAGACGATGAGTGTCTCGGCGCTGGTCTCAGTGCCAAAGCGGGCCATTTCCAGGGAGTCCGCCACCAGTCCGCCGCTGTCCTCGGCCAGTGCCTGTAAATCGCCGTCGGTGTAGTAATGGGCGACCAGTACGGCCTTTTCCCGCGCCATCAGGGTGCGAATGTGCGCGATTAGCTCGGCTTTTTCGCTTGCTTCCAGCACCGGCCATTGGGGATGCGCGGGCACTGTGATGGCGGGGCCGCGCGGCGGGCCTGGGCTGTGAGTGGTTTGGTGTTGGGATGGGGGGGTGGTGTTTGGCGTCATCGAAAAACGGGCTCGCTGATTGATCGATGCGGTGGTGATGGTCGCCCCGCTGTCTTGTTGGGCCGGAAGTTCGTCGGCAGCAAATCAGTCAGAGTGTGGCGTCTTGCCGCTGGAGTTTGAGCATAACGGCCTTGATTTTAGCGCCACCCAAATCGACCCCAATGCGCATGGGTTCGCGTCCTCGGGCGACTTATCCGCCCTTCGCTTTGGGCACGCTAGCCGGATCCTTAATGCCCTTGGGATTGGTAAAGCGCTCGTTCAGGCTTTGCACATAAGCCTCGCAGTCGTGCAGCACCTTGGCGATGCGGCCCTCGCTCCATTGGTTCCAGCCCAGAGGCTTGCCGGTGAGCAGCGGGCGCCAGGCGCGGGTGTTACGCACAAAGGCCGCGGACGGGTCGCCGGGCATTTTGCCGGCTGCCGCCTTTTTTTTGATTCCCGGCAGCATGGTGACCACCATGAGTTTGCGCACGGCGAAATGCGCGGCGATCAGCAGCAGTATCATGCCAATCTCAAGCCCTTCCAGCCCCCAGCCAATGCCGACGTCCTCGAGATGCTTGAGCCAGCCAGCCTGATAGTGTAACCCCTGCCAGTGCCCGGCGTTGATGCTCCAGAACAGGAACACAAAGGCCAGGCCGGCGAAAATGGCGCCATCGGCCAGCAGGGTGCGGGCGCGCCAGCGGGAGACTGACTGGGTGAGCAGCGGAATGGTCTCGTCGTTCAGCGCCGTGGCGGTTTTGCGCAGGGTGGCGATGATGCGATAGGCGCGCTCGATTTCGACCTGATCCATGCGCTGGTCGATGTCGGCCAGGTCGCGGTCGCGCTTGTGCTCGAAGCGCTTGCGCCGCGCCGGATCGGTGATGGGGGTACTGACATCGCGGTTGTAGATGGTGTAGAAGCGTCCCGTGGTCAGGCCGACTTCACCCAGGGCGCGCAGCCAGGCGGCGACCACGTCCTCTGGATTATCCTCGCGCGCGGCGCTGTCCATTTGGTTGAGAATATAAAGAAATTTGCTCGAATCACTGCGCTCCATGGTGTCCGCCACCAAGTGCTTGAGGGTGTCGCGCATGGCGCCCGGCTCCGGGTGGCGGGCGTCGAAGAACACCAGCACCAGGTCGGACAGGTCGATCATGTGGTTGGTCAGGCTGAGGATGGCTGTGCGTTGGGCGTCGGCATCAAAGCCGGGGGAGTCGATCAGGATTTTGCCGCGCAGTCGCTCGCTGCGGCAGGTTTTCAGCTGCAGATAGGCGTCGATGCGCTTGCCCTCGCCGCCGGCGACGCGCTCAATTTCGCGCGACATCTGGTAGAAAGGGAAGCGTGGGTCGGAGTCGAGCGAGACGCCGGGCAGGGCATGGCTCTTTTCTTCCGGGCTGTAAACCACCACCGTAAAGCGGTCATCGACCGCCTGGTTGCCGGTGCGCTGAATGTCTTGGCCGAGATAGCTGTTAATAAAGGTGGATTTGCCGGCCGAGAAGGTGCCAAGGATGGAAATCAGCGGCCACCAGGGGATCTGGCTGGCAAAGGAGCGATTGGTCTCGAGCAGGTTCATCTCGTAGGCGACGCTGTCGAGCCGCCGGAAGCCCTGCACCGCGTTGAGCAGGATGGGGTTCTCCTGCTCCAGGTGAGACTCGAGATCGCTGATGCGCTGTTGTACGCTTTCTGATCCGACCGCCGGGGGCATCTGGCTTCTCCTGTTCGGTGGTGCTTGGTTGTTGGGACGCGAGTTGTTTGGGGTGTGAGGCGCGGGCCGCGCCTCTGGGACAGATGCGACGGGAATGGCGCTGTTCTCGCGCTGGCAGGCTGGATACTATACGCTTTGGCGGGACGAAGGTAGTCTTGCGACGCGGACCAGATAGGTCTGAGACCCGCCTCGGACCTGTCCGGGAAGAGCATGGGATTCAGCGTGAGCCCGGTACGGAATGGATAGCTGGGGGTTGGAGACTGACTGGCCAAGTCCCGGGCCCAAATCCAGACTGGTGAATGCCCGCGCAGACGGTCTCAAACTGTTGACTCGGCTTGAATTGGCGACAGGATTTCTGGATACTGCCGGCCCTATGGCGATTGGACTGGCAAATTGACCTTTATCAATGTTTTCGCTCAAGCTGTGGTACCGTCGCTCTGGTCGCCGGAACTCAGGCGTGTTGCGCTCGCGCCTTTGGTCGCATGAGACTGCTTCATTTTTTCGTTTATTCAATCTTGGGTGCCCAACCGATGGGATTTAAAGGAAAACCTGTGCATACCCCTTCGTGGACAGATTTACGGAATTGCTTGCAGCGCTCTTTGCGAGGCTGTTCTCAAAGCCGTTCAACAAGCCTTACTAGAACAGGCCTGTTAGTGCTGACATTGGTTGCGGCTCTGTTCGGGCGCGGCGCCTTGGCGGTGGACGAGGCCATTGTCGTGCGCCAGGCCGAGGGCTTTCCGACCATGTCGATCGGTGGAACTGTCATCCCCTACAAGGAAGTCACCTTCGCCGCGCAGATGCCGGGACGCGTGACCTTCATCGCCGGCATTGAGGGCGATGATTTCGATCAGGGCAAGGTGCTAGTGTCGATCGACGCGAGCGAACTGGAGGCCAAGCGCGAGGCGCTTTTGGCGCAGATGGCTTCGGCCGATACCCAAATTCGCAATGCCGGGGTGCAATATAACCGCGAGCTTTTCTCTCCGCGCTCCAAGTCGGCCCCGGGAGGCATGGGCGTGCCTAACTTGTTCGACCAAATGTTGACCCGCCCGATGGAGGACTTTCTCGGCGAGCGCGATCAGGACACCGAGGAAGCGGCTGATCTCTTCGCCTCCCGCACCCAGGTGCGCGAGGCCCATCACCAAATGATGCGCTTGCAGGCGGAGTTGCGCGCGCTTGACGCCAAACTGCGTGACGCACGCTCGATCGCTCCCTTTGATGGCATCATCGTTGGCAAGCTGGTGGAGGTAGGGGATACGGTGCAACCGGGCCAGCCGCTGCTTAAGTTTGCCGATGTGGAATACCTGCAAGTGGAGGTCGATGTGCCGGCACGGCTGCGTTCCGGCTTGCATGAGGGCATGATGTTGCGCGCCGAGCTGGACGTGCCGGCGGCTGGACCGGGCGCGCGCGCTGGCGCCTTGGCGAATGTGCCGGTGCGTATCGCGCAGATTTTCCCTATGGCCGATCCGCGGCGCCACACCATCAAGGTCAAGTTCGACCTGCCCCAGGGCACCTCGGAGCCCGGCATGTATGCCACTGTGCTGGTGCCCGATTTCAATGCCCCGGCGCGCTCCAATCCGGTCGTGCCGCGCTCGGCCATCCGCTACAACGGGAGTCTGCCCGGCGTTTATGTGCTGGATGGCAATGGTCGCCCGCAGCTGCGTCTGGTGCGTGTCGGCGATGCCACGCCCGAGGGTGGCGTGAGCATCCTGAGCGGGCTACGTGCTGGCGAGCGCATTCTGGCCAATCCGGGCCCCGGCGTGGCCAGCGGCTGGTCCGACGGCCCGGGCCCGAATGCAAATTCCGCCTCCGGTCACTGATCGGCCGCCGACTGGAAGAACTAGGGCGGCCTGCTGAACGTCCGACAAGCCTCCCGCCGATCACACCGTCCCACCGACTACCGCGATAGACCATGCCCATGAGCCAGGATGACATGCACCCGCAAGGGGACAGACCCAGTGACATGAACCCGAATGGCTCCGCCCCGAGTTCACCACCAGATGCTGGCGCCCACTCTAGTAGTGCGGAGAATTTGGGCCTGGCTGGCAAAACCGCGCGGGCCTTTATTCATTCCCCTCTGTCCCCGCTGCTATATGTGGCCATGCTGGCCATGGGGTTGTTGGGGCTGATCGCCACCCCGCGCCAGGAAGATCCGCAGATCTCGGTGCCCATGATCGACATCATGGTGCAATATCCGGGCGCTTCGGCGCAGCAGGTGTCGAATCTCGCCATGCAGCCGCTCGAGCGCATCATGAGTGAGATTCCCGGCGTCAAGCATGTCTACTCGGCAGCCCAACGCGGTCAGGGCATTGTCACTGTCGAGTTCGATGTCGGCGAGGAGATGGGCCCCTCGCTGGTGAAGATCAATGACAAGATCGCGTCCAACATGGACAAGATCCCGCCCGGTGTCATGCCGCCCATGGTCAAGACCAAAGGCATTGATGATGTGCCCATTGTCACCCTCACCCTGTGGTCGAAGGATGTTGATCGTAACGGTCAACCGGATGTCGATGATGGCCAGTTGCGGCTGCTGGCGCAGGATGTGCTGCAGGTGCTCAAAGAGGTTAAGAACACCGGCAATAGCTTCATTGTTGGCGGGCGCCGCGAGCAGATCACCGTGGATGTCTGGCCGGAGCGGCTGTCAAGCTACCAGATTAGCTTGGGACAGGTGGCCAACACCATCACCACCGCCAATGCCGAGACCACCGCAGGCGGCGTGGAATCGAGTGGCTCGCATTTTTCGGTCACCACCGGCGCTTTTCTCACCAATGCCGACGAAATCAACCGCCTGGTGGTTGGAACCTTCAATCAAGTGCCCGTCTATGTGCATGATCTTGGCCGCGTGCGCCAGGGGTCTGAAGATGCCAATCAAATGGTTGCTTACTACACCGGCCCTGCCGCGCCAGAAGGGCTGGTCGCCGATGGCGAGCCGGCGGTCACCATCGCCATTGCCAAAAAGCCACTCACCAATGGCGTGACAGTCGCCGATGCCATCATCGAGAAGGTGGAGGAACTGCGCGGTTCCCGCATCCCGCACAATGTTGAGGTCAGCGTTACCCGCAATTATGGCGAAACCGCGGATGAGAAAGTCTCCGAGCTGATTTTCAAGCTTTTTGTCGCGACCTTCTTTGTCTTCGTGCTGGTGTTGCTCGCCTTCCGCGCGCTCAAGCCCGCCATCGTGGTCATGCTGGTCATCCCCGTGGTGCTCCTGATGACCATCTTCATGGCCTGGATCACCGACTACACCATCGACCGCGTGAGCCTGTTCGCGCTAATTTTCTCCATTGGCATTCTGGTCGATGACGCCATTGTGGTGATCGAGAACATCTACCGGCGCTGGCTTGAAGAGGGCAAGACCGACGAGGCCACCGCTATCGATGCAGTGCGCGAGGTCGGCAATCCCACCATTCTAGCCACCTTCACTGTGATCGCCGCCCTGCTGCCCATGGGCTTCGTCAGCGGCATGATGGGGCCCTACATGGAACCCATCCCGGCGCTGGGCTCGGTGGCCATGTTGATCTCGCTCTTCGCGGCCTTTGTGTTCACGCCCTATCTGGCAATTTCCAACTGGCTGCGTCCGTCCATGCGCTATCTGGAAGTAGCCGAGAAGCGCGAGCACCGCGAGGCCGAGCATTTGAAAAAACTCTATCAGCGCATTCTGATCCCGCTGATCGAGGACAAACGCAAGCGCGCCACCTTCCGCCTGGTGCTCTGGGGCACCTTTCTGTTCACCTGCAGCTTCTTCTACTTCAGCTGGGTGCCGGTGAAGATGCTGCCACTGGACAACAAGCCGGAGTTCTCGGTGGTCATCGACATGCCCGAGGGCACGGCGCTGCCAGTGACCGCCAATCTGGCCAACCAGATGGCCAATCGCCTGCGCGAGTTGCCAGAAGTTACCGCCATTCAGCTCTATGCCGGCACCGCGCGTCCCTTCGATTTCAATGGCATGGTGCGCCATTACTATTTGCGCTCGGAGCCCTGGCAGGGTGAACTGCAGGTACAGCTGACCAACAAGCATGATCGAGACCGCTCCAGCCACGAGCTAGCCGTGGCGGCGCGCGAGATGCTAAAACCCCTGGCCGAGCAGCTCGGCGCCCGGATTGCCGTGGTTGAGATGCCGCCCGGACCGCCGGTCCTGCAGGCGGTGGTGGCCGAGATTCATGGCCCCTCGGACGAGGTGAGACGGCAATTCGCGCACGAGATGACCGAGTTTTTCGAGCAGGCCGAGAGTACGCGTGATGTAGATAACTACATGCGCGATGGCTTCGACTATTGGCGCTTCCACGTCGATACCGAAAAGGCGGTGCGCAGGGGTATTTCCGTTGATCGCATCAATCAGAATCTGGCCATGGCCCTGGGAGGCGCGGAACTCGGAGATGTCAAACAAATCTCCGGCCACGAGCCCATCCGCATTGTCATCCAGGTGCCTCTGGCCGAACGCTCCCAAATTCAGACCCTGGGCGACCTGCCTATTCAGTCAGATTCGGGCTTTACCGTGCCGCTGCGCGAGCTCGGCCGCTTCGAACGCGTGCCCGAGGAGGCCATCATCTACCGTAAGGACCTGCGCGGGGTCGAATATGTGGTGGCTGATGTCGGCGGCGATCTGGCCGCGCCCGTCTATGCCATGCTGCAGATTGGCGATGCCATGGCCGCGGCGAACTATCGTGCCCCCGATGGCACCAAGCCCAAGGGCTTTTGGCTGGGGCCACCGCCCAGCGATCAGGTCGCCGGCTGGGAATGGGGCGGCGAATGGACGGTCACCTACGAGACCTTCCGCGACATGGGCGCGGCCTTTGGCGTGGCCCTGGTCCTGATCTATATTCTGGTGGTGTGGGAGTTCGGCAACTTCCGTATTCCACTCATCATCATGGCGCCCATTCCGTTGACCCTGCTTGGCATTATTCCGGCGCATTTTCTCGCCTTCCAGTTCGGTCTGGGCGGGGAGTTCACCGCCACCTCCATGATTGGCTGGATCGCCCTGGCCGGCATTATCGTGCGTAATTCCATCCTGCTGGTGGATTTCTCCATCAGCGAGGTACAAAAAGGCGTGCCAGTGGCCGATGCGGTGGTGCGCGCCTGCACCACCAGAACCCGACCCATTGTCATAACCGCCTTGGCGCTGGTGGCCGGCTCAAGTGTCATTTTCAGTGATCCAATTTTCCAGGGCATGGCCATTTCCCTGGCTTCGGGTGTTTTGGTCTCGACCGTCCTGACACTCATTGTTATCCCGCTTGGCTGCGTGGCGGCCAGCAAGGATCTGTGCGAGGTGGCCGTGGCCTCCGCGCCGCCCGGGGTCGAGGTGCCCTGCGCGCGGATGCTGGGCAACGGCGAGGCGGCAACCAGCGCGCGCCGGGCGCCGACATCTAAGTCAGGCGTCTCCAAGCTGAGATACCTGGGCGAAGGCCTGCTGATGATCGGTTATGCCCTGCGCGGTCTGGGGCTGCTGGTGTATAGCGCGGTCAATGATCTCTGGCGCAAGCAGCGCGCGAAGGGGCGCGATAAACCGGTGCAGACCGCGGAAGCTGTTTCTCGACGCAATGCGCTCAGGGTGCGCGCCGAGCGGGCATCCCAGGATGCGGCCAGCCCGGCACCGATTGCAGAAGACCCAGCCCAGAGGGCAGCGGCCCAGGATGCGAGCGTTGAGAATGCCGCGACCAAAAGCGCGCCCGTTAAGAAAACACCTGTTAAGAAAGCCCCTGCCAAGCCGCCAACCAAAAGGGTGCCGGTGAAAAAGGCCAGCAGCGCCAATAGCACGACTAGGAGCACGACTAGGAGCACCAGCAGGAAGACCACGACCAAGGCATCTGATGCCGAAGCGGCTAGCGAGACCAATGGCGCGGCATCTGGCAAGGCGCCTGTCAAGAAGGCGGCCAGCACCGGCACGCGCAAGAAGCCAACGCGACGTGGTATTCGGCTAAAAACCGATGATGATCAAGGTGGAGCCAGCGAATGACGCGTACTCGGGTTCCTTATCCGTTAACACTTGGGCATGGCTTCGCTCTGGCCGCGGCGCTGGGTGTCAGCCTGTCCGCGAGTGCCTGGGAGCCAGCGGATGCCAGCAAGACAGCGGATCCCGGTTGGTATCGCGCGGGCGAGACCTTGCCTTATGTCGCGCCTTATACCGGATCAGCGCCAGGTTATTCAGGGGCAAGCGGGTACAAGGGTGGCCGAGCCTCCAATTGGAATGACGGCAGCGCGCATGATGCATATGGCCGGGGTAATGCCGATGGCGACTCCAGCCGACATCAATGGGTCGCGCCTGGTGCGACGCGTTCATCGGGTGTGGGGGCGGATTACCAGGTAGGCGCAAAAAGTTCCGTTAGTCCGCATTATCCGTCTGCCTTGGATGAGCAGACCGGGTTTGATAACGGTGCAAACCCAACTCAGTGGCGTGAGTCTGACTGGTATTCGCCTTATGGGGCTTCGTATGACGCAGAGGCAAGCGGCTATCACTTTCGCGGCGACAATGGGGCTCGCCAGGACTGGCAGGTACCTGCCGGCTCCTGGGGTGCCCAGCAGGGTGGCTACAGTTTTCGCGAAGACAAGCGGCTTGAGTCCCGGATGCCAGCCAATGTCAGTGATTCGCGCTTTCGGTTTCGCCCGCTTGAACCTTAGGGGAGCACCGCTGATGCTTCGTCGGAGTGATCGGTGGGTTAATGCTAGGCGCTAACGACTGAAGTAGTCAGGCTCCCACCCCCCCTGGTCTTGGTCGCTGCTGCCCTGTTAGGCGCCAATTCAAGCGCGGCAGGGTTGGACTGAGGCGATGACCGCGCGGGACTGGCTCTCCAAGGGCGTGGGCGTGAAGGAGTAAGTTCGTGATCACTGTTGTCGGATCTTTGAAAGGCGGTTCAGGCAAAAGCACACTCACCTTCAATCTGGGCGTGTGGCTGGCGATGGCCGAGGTCGATGTGCAATTGATCGACGCCGACCCCCAGGCCACCCTGACCGACGTGAATCAGGTGCGGGTCGAGGAAGGTTTCAAACCCGTGCTCAAGGTGCGCGATCAAAGTGCTTTGACGACGGAAAGCCTGGGTGAAACCGCCGAGACGCTGATTGATATCGGCACCTCGGACATGGACGCGCTGCGCCTGGCCTTATCCCTGTGTGATCGGGTGCTGGTACCGGTGCCGCCGTCGCAGGCCGATATTTGGTCCACTCAGCGCTTTGTGCGGCTGGTCGAATCCGTGGAACGTGATCGCTCGGGGCCCGATATTCTCGGCTTCATCAATCGCGGCGATACCCATCACGCGGTGCGGGAAACTGACGAAGCCGCGGCCGCGCTGGTGTCGCTAAATGGGGTGCGTTTTGTGCGTAGCCGCCTGTCGCTGCGAACCGTGTTTCGGCGCTCCTTCAGCGAGGGGTTGGCGGCCTTTGAACTCGATTCGCGCGGTAAAGCCGCGCGGGAATTCAACGCACTGGCGGCCGCGCTCTATCCGCATTTGCTGCGTTAGTTGTGGCGCGGCGGGCCTGGCGCGGTCCTGTTGTAACTGGCTTTAATCGGCTGCTTTAATCGGCATCTGGACTAAACCAGCCCTGGGTACCACCCAGGGCCGGATTGGCCGGGAGCCAAGGGGTTGTTTCACCCGGACGCGCACCGGCCCGCCAAGCGGCTCAGGGAGTATGGTAATGATGACAGATGAGCACAAACACACTGGGGAGAAGTCGAGTTCAGCCTCCCATGCATCCGCCGATGCCGAGGAGGGATATGACGAGCGCGTAGACGGCGTGCAAAGCCCCGCTGAACAAAGCCGGGATGTCCGGGCCAATGCCTTTGCGGTTGATCGATTGTCGCAGGCGTTTGAGACCAGTGCTCGACGTTGGGAGTTGATCGTCTACCCGTCGCTCTTTGCCTTCATCATTCTGGCGGCCTATGGTTTTTATCTGGTGTTCAGTCTGGCCAAGGACGTGCACTATCTCGCCATTAGCGTCGACTCCAACATGACGGTGATGGCAAGTAACATGCAGTCCATCTCCGATAACATGGTGCAGATGAGCAATGACATGCGCGGCATCACCGCTTCGGTCGATGGTATGGAGGTCCACGTACGCACTCTGGAGCCCATGTTGTCCAACATGCAGAGCATGAACGAGTCCATCCGATCCATGACCTTTACCACGGCGGTCATGCGTGACGACCTCGGAGGGATGAACCGCAGCATTGGCCGGCCAATGAACTTCATGAACGGGATGATGCCCTGGTAATCCAGGTTCCTTGTGCCAGTCTTGGCCAGATCTTGACTTGAGCTCGGTGGGGGGAGCCGCGGCCCGTGGTGTCCTGGCCAAGATGACGGGATGGTCTGGGTTAGTTCGCGCTTTGGGTTGTGAAAATGCCTGATTCTGTGTCCGATATCCGCCTGGTGGTGGCCATCTCTTCACGGGCACTGTTCGATCTGGCAGAATCCCATCGGGTGTTCGAGAATCAGGGCATTGAGGCCTACCATGCCTATCAGGTGGCGCATGAGGGCGATGTGCTTGAACCTGGCGTTGCTTTCGCGCTGGTCAAAAAGCTCCTGGCCCTGAATGAGCGGCTCGGCGAACGCGGCCAGGTGGATGTCATTCTGCTCTCGCGCAATAGCTCCGACACTGGGCTGCGGGTGTTTAATTCCATTCATCACTATGGACTCGACATCGCGCGGGCCGCCTTCACCAGCGGTGAGAGCCCTTATCGCTATGTGTCTGCCTTTGGCGCGCATCTTTTTCTTTCGGTCGACCCGAGTGACGTACGCCAGGCGCTGATGGCAGGCTGCGCGGCCGCCACCATCTGGGCCAGTCCGCCTTTTGCCAAGACGCGCGATGACGAGCAGTTGCGTATTGCCTTCGATGGCGATGCGGTGCTCTTCTCCGATGAATCAGAGCGGATTTTCCGCCGCGATGGGCTGGCTGCATTTAACGCCAATGAGGTCGCGGCCGCGCGCGAGCCGCTGTCGGATGGCCCGTTTAAAGGCTTTCTGTTGGCGCTGCAACGCATTCAAAGCATCTTTCCGGCGGACGAATCACCTCTGCGTACAGCCTTGATCACCTCGCGCGGCGCGCCCTCGCACGAGCGGGTGATCCGCACCCTGCGTGCTTGGGATATCCGTATCGACGAGGCGCTTTTTCTCAGCGGGCTCGGCAAGGGTCGCTTTCTAAAGGCCTTTGACGCGGATATTTTCTTTGACGATCAGGAGACCCATTGCCAGGACGCCAGCACCCTGGTGGCGACCGGGCATGTGCCTTTGGGGGTAGCGAACCCAGGTTGCTCGGAGTCGTCAGTCATTTAGGTCAAGGGCGGATGACGGGCGGCCAAGGACTTTGCCCTGGACATAGTCGGCACCTGCACTCCAGATGGCAGCGAGCGTGCGCTCATCCTCGATGCAGCCGGCAATACTTCGAATGCTCTTTGACTGGGCGGCGGCGAGCAGGTGCTTGACGTGGCCATTCTTGAGCTGATCGGTGCTGAGATTCTCGGTCAGGGCAGGTGCAAGACGCGCAAAATCCAGTGGGAACTCGTTGAACAGGAGTTCGGAGTCGGGATTCTGGCCGAAGTTTGATACCACGACCTTGCTTTTCACCTGTCTGAGCCCAGAGGCCAGGCCATAGGCAGTGTCGCCCAGCGTGCGGATGTCCTGCTCGTGAATCTGAAAACTGACCCAGTTGCCGCGAATGCTGTTTTGGCGCAGCTGGTCGCAGATCCAGATCAACAAGTCCGGATCTTGCAGCAGTACCGCGGACAAGCTGAGCAGGAAATGCGCGCGTTGCCCGGCCTGCCGTCTGTCACTCAGCGCGCGCAGGGCATGCTGAATCACCCAGCGGTCGACATCGGGCAGGCGGCCGGAACGCGCGGCTGGCTCGAGCAGATTATCGGCCGCGTGAAAAGTGCGGTTGTCATCAAGCAGGCGCAGCAGCACGCTGTATCTTTCCTGGCTGTCCCCGCGTAGGCTGACGATGGGTTGGTAAGCCAGTTTGAAGCCGTCGTTGTCCAGCGCGCGCTCAATTTGCTCAATCAGTTCCTCATCGCTGGGTTCGCGACCGGAGAGCGCATGGGGTTGTTCGCTAAGATCCGGAAGCGGATCCTCGCTGGTTGCAAGGGTTAGCGGCGGGAGCTTGGCCTCTTTGGCGTCATTCAGCGGGAGGTCGGGGAGCGGCTCGGAGGACACTTGCAACGCGAGCTGCTGTTCCATTGCCTGTTCTTGGGGTGCCTGTTCTTGGGGTGCCTGTTCTTGGGGTGCCTGTTCTTGAGGTGCTTGTTCTTGGGGGGCTTGTTCACCGGGGCTGGAGGTTGCTGGAGCGGGTCGCAGTTGTCCGCCGCTTGGTTTCAGGGTGAGATCAAGCTCTGGGGCTGCTGTTTGGTCTTGTGGTCGATCTGGTGGTTGCTTGGGTAGCTCATCCGGCGGCTGGTTTGGCGCTTGACCTTCAGCTGCCACTGGCGGCGTGTTTTGGTCTGCCCTCAGACCGGTGATGAGCGGACCCAGCGCCTCGCGATACTCGGGGGGGAGCAAATCCATCAGGCTGCTTTGAGGCGAACCGCTGTTGTCCACCGGTCCGGTCAGGGAGCGCAGGGCTGCTTGGGGATCAAGGCGCTGGCCCGACTGCAGACCCTCGCCGCCGGCTTTCAGCAGTGCCTGGAGGTGGCGTTCGCTGCGCTTGAGGCGCTCATGCAGTATTTTAGCTTGCTGGGCGGATGTCCAGAGTTTCCATTCGCGCTGCACGGCCCGGACCAAGGCGTCTTCGTCACCAGGCGTCAGCAGCCCATGGGCGCCGGCGCGCAGCAGATGCAGGGCATTGGCGTCCTGGTCGCCTGGGGGAGCGAGGACGATGAGCGGGATGCGCCGGTCGATATCCACATAGGCCGAGGCAATTTCCTGAGCCGAAACCGACTCGCCGATGCAGGCGAGGATCAGATCGATGTGGTTAGTGCGTACAAGGCTCTTGGGATTTACGGAGAAGGCACCGCGCACGGGCAATCGGGCGCGCTTCAGAACAGCGAGCACCGCTTCCGCGTCAGCCGCCGCGGCGGCGAGAATCAGGAGCTGAAAGTGATTTACCGGATTGGCCATCTAGCAAGTTGTGCCTTTCCAAAAACGCGCCGCCCACTAGCGCCTGTCTGTTGCATGATCCGGTGAGTGGCGCGCCGGGTTGCCGATCTGCATGGGACATTGCGGTCGTCGGCTGAGCGCCACTCAGGCCGGATGCGCGTCACGACAGTCGATGTTTACATTCGGGGTGCCATGTTATACCCGCGCCCGGCTGTGCGCGACTCTCTTTCGCGCGTTGGGTCCATCGCCTTGCTCCCGAGATTCTTCCTGAGCTTGATCAAGCGGCGTTTTGCTATTGGCCCCCAGTTGCTCGATGACCACCCTCGGCATCAGATAGCCGGACATTTGGGCGCGCAACTCTTTCGCGATCTTGACACAGCTTGTCAGGGGCAGGGCGAAATGCGCGCTGCCGGTAACCTGGTCGAGCAGGTGGAGATAATAGGGCATGACGCCTAGCGCAAAGAGCCGCTCGCTCAGATCGCGGAGAATTTCCGGCGAGTCATTCACCCCGCGTAGCAGCACGCTTTGGTTCAATAGGGTGATGCCCGCGCGCTGCAGCCGGGCCAGCGCGGTGGCGGCTGCCTCGCCAAGCTCGCGCGGGTGATTGGTTTGGGTGACCAGCACGCATGGGAGCCGGCCGCCACCGAGTAGCCGGCACAGCGTCGCGTCAATCCGGCTTGGCAGCGTGGTTGGAATGCGGGTATGCAAACGGATCCGTTTCAGATGTCCGATACTCTCCAGGGCGCCGAGCAGCCAGCCTAGGCTGCGATCATTGAGTAGCAAGGGATCGCCGCCGCTGAGAATGACTTCACTGAGATCCGGTCGCGCGGCAATGGCCGCCAGCGCTCGCGTGGCCTGGTCAGGGTGGTTCATGCTGGCGGCGAAAGGGAAGCAGCGGCGAAAACAGTAGCGGCAGTGGATGGGGCAGGCGCCGGTGACTAGCAGCAGGGCGCGGCCAGGGTACTTGCACAGCAAGCCGGATGTTTGTCGGGCGTTTTGGTCACCAACCGGGTCGGGGCCAAAATCCGGGTGAGGCCGGGTTTCCGCCAAAGTCGGCAGGATTTGGCGCAGCAGAGGGTCATCTGGGTTGCCTGGCTCGATGAGATCCAACCAGGCGCGCGGCGCACTCAGCGGATAAGATGCGGCGGCCGCCTTGCCCTCGGCAATCAGCGCCGGGTCCAGATCAAGCAGTTGGCACAGGCGTGGCAGATCGCGAATGCCAGTGCGCAGATCAGCATGCCAGTCGCTCTTGTGCGCGGATGTCTGCCATTGGCGTCGGCTTCGCGATACCATTGGCGGCTGGCCGCGGGCCGCGCACTTTGGCTGCGCCTGCGTCCCCATCGAGCAGTCCGTCATCAGGGCTGCTCAGCGTCTGAGGCGATGCGATCGCGACGCATCGTCGAGCGCGTGATGTTTCGGGTCAATGAGCAAGAGCCTGAGTCGAGGAGTTTGCATGGCAAGTTATAAAACCAATGAGTTCAAAGGTGGGTTGAAGATCATGCTTGACGGTGATCCTTACAATATCGTCGAGAATGAGTTCGTCAAACCGGGCAAGGGGCAGGCATTTAATCGCGTCAAGATCAAAAACCTCAAGAGCGGGCGCGTGGTGGAGCGGACTTTCAAGTCTGGTGACTCGGTCGAGGCCGCCGACGTGCATGATACCGAGTTGCAGTATCTCTACAACGATGGCGAGGTCTGGCATTTCATGCACCCTGAGACCTTCGAGCAGCTCACCGCCGATGAGACGGCCGTGGGCGAGGCAGCCAAGTGGATCAAGGAGCAGGATATGTGCTCGGTGACCCTCTATAACGGCGCTCCGCTGAGCGTCGAACCGCCCAATTTCGTGGTGCTTGAGATCACTGAAACCGACCCTGGCCTGAAGGGTGATACCTCCGGCGGTGGCGGCAAACCGGCTACCCTCGAGACGGGGGCCGTGGTCAATGTGCCCTTGTTCGTGCAGATTGGCGAGATGATCAAGGTCGATACCCGCACCGGCGCCTATGTGTCACGCGCCCGGGACGACTAGTCCGCAACCGCAAGTGACCCCGCCTCCGGCTTTCGCCCAGTCGCGGGTGGAGGTCAACAGCTGGGGCCCTTGCGCCTCACCGGAGGTGCTACGGGCGCGGGCGCGCATGTTGGCCGACATTCGCGCTTTCTTTGCCGCGCGCGAGGTGCTGGAGGTGGAAACGCCCATGCTCTCGCAAGCAGCGGCGACCGACCCCGCGCTGGCTTCCATGCGGGTGGAGGACAGCGGCTACTGGCTGCATACCTCACCTGAGTTCCCGATGAAGCGCCTGTTGGCCGCCGGCGTTGGTCCCATCTATCAGGTATGTCGGGTATTTCGCGCTGGTGAGCGCGGGCGGCGGCATCATCCAGAGTTCAGCTTGCTCGAATGGTATCGCCCGGGCTGGACGCTGGTGGAGCTCATGGGGGAGGTGGCTGATCTGGTCCGCCATCTGCTGCATCGTCCCGAACAGGCGGTCGAGTTCGTCCGTTACCGGGAGTTGTTCCAGCGCGAACTCGCGGTGGACCCCTGGCACTGCACGCCGGATAGCTTGCAGGCCGTTGCACATGCCAAAGGACTGGGCGAAGATCTTAAGTTGGACACCGATGGTTGGCTGGATTTACTCCTTACCCACTGCCTGGAGCCCAAGCTAGGGCAAGCCGGCCTTACCTTTGTGCACGACTATCCGCCCAGCCAGGCCGCCTTGGCGCGCCTGAGCGACCATGACCCGCCGCATGCCGAGCGCTTTGAGCTGTACATGCAGGGCATGGAGTTGGCCAATGGTTTTCAGGAATTAACCGCAGCCGAGGAGCAGCGACGACGCTTTGTCTTTGATAATGCGGAGCGTCAAGCCTTGGGTCGGGTGCCCGTCCCTCAGGATGAACAACTGCTCGCGGCACTTGTGGCCGGTTTGCCCGAGAGTGCCGGTGTTGCACTCGGACTCGACCGGCTGCTGATGCTGGTCTGCGGTGCCGATCATATCGATCAAGTGATCGCCTTCCCCATCGAACGCGCCTGATCACGCTCGGTCCGGGGCGCCGGGTTTAACCTTCAGCCGCCCCAGAACGGTACATTCTTGAGCAGATCGCCGAACGAAGCGCGCACCAGCATGGCGGCAATGAGCACGGCCAGCAAAATAGCCCAGAGCGCGATGTACAAGGAGGTCGAATACTGGGCTTTGCGCGTCTCCAGCCAGCCGCGCGGTTTCACGCCCTTGACAAGGAAGACCACCTTGGCCGCCAGTAGCACGCAGACCACATTCACGGCCAGCAGCAGCGCGGCCCCGAGCGCCAGTTCCCAGCGCTGATGGCCCAGCATCAGCCCCAGCACGGCGGTTGGCGGCAGCAGGGCCACTGCCACCATGACACCCACCAAGGCCGATGACAGCCCGGTGGTTAGCGACAGCACAGCTGCCGCGCCAGACGCCAGAGCGAGCGCGACGCCCCC
Organism: Thiorhodovibrio winogradskyi; assembly: GCF_036208045.1. Lineage (NCBI taxonomy): Bacteria > Pseudomonadati > Pseudomonadota > Gammaproteobacteria > Chromatiales > Chromatiaceae > Thiorhodovibrio > Thiorhodovibrio winogradskyi. The sequence goes on from NZ_CP121472.1 coordinate 624,598, forward strand.
CAGTCCGACCTCGGTTCGCGCCATGATCTCCTGACTATTGAGATCAATTTGCGCTAGCAACCCGATGAGTAAGGCCAGCAGCATGGCCAGCCCAAGCCCAGCGCTGGTAGCTGCCAGCGCTTGTGCTGACAGCCGCCGGTCGCCCAATGAGGTCGCGAATGCAAAGGCAATAATGGGCCCCAACAAAGGTGCTATGACCATGGCGCCGACCACCACGGCCACGTTATCCTCGGCCATGCCAATGGCCGCCACCACGGTTGACAAGGCCACCAGCAGAAGGAAAGTACCGTCAAGCTGCGCACCCTTGGCGATCTCTGTATACAACTCCTCGCGCGTGTTGGCGACCGAGCTGCGTTTATTCTCCGCGGACTCCTCGTCGCCCGCCGCCACCCGAGGCAAGGTTGCATTGACAGTCTGAATCACAATGCGCCCGTTGCTTTCCTTCTCGAGCAGGCTCTGCAGACCATCAAGCAGCCTCTGGCGCGCCTGATCCGGGACCAGCATTCGCAGTGTTTGCCTGCCATCGGGACCCTCCGCGCCCCACCAACAGTCCGCCGCGCCATAAAAACGTGCCATCGCCATTAATTCCTTCGCGTGGCGCGCGGGAGCGACAACTTCAACAATGCGCATGATGTGGTTACCTTGAGTTTCGACTTTGGAGCTCGGACCTGGAATTCAGTCTTGGAGTGTACATGTACGAAATGGAGGATCTGATTCAGCTCTGTTTCCGCGTCGACTCTCCACCAAGACCGCGCGCGATCGCATAAAGGCGTTCCATGAAATGCTCCATGCCAGCCTGGCGATTGGCGCTCAAATGCTCTTTGAGTCCCAGTCCATTGATGTAGTCCGTGGGATCGGTCTCCAGCACAGTCTCCGGCGGTTGACGCTGAAAAGGCACTAGCAGCAAAGCCACCAGCCCGCGCACCAGAGGCGTTTCCGCGTCGGCGCGAAACTCAATCACCTCGGGATCATCGCCCACCAGACTTCCAGTCAGCCAGGTTCGGGTGTTACAGCCCTGAACCAGATTTGCCTCAATCCGCTCACTGTCCGCAACTTGCAGCAACTCCCGGCTCAACTCCCCGATAAACTCATAACGTGCCTCCCAGTTCTCTAGTAACTCAAAGGCTTCCAGCACTTCGGCGGTATTCATGTCAGACTTTCACTCCGCGCGGTTAATATCGTTGTAGTATCTAAAAGCGATTGTACCCGTAATCGCAACAATCAAGCCCACAAAGGAAAATTTCCGCATCCGGTTCGCTTCGCCGAACCCGATCCGACTCGCCCCGACAAGCGCAAAAAACAAAAAAACCAAACTATCATGATGGTTTTGAGGTCTCGACCTTCAGCGTACCCGATCTCCAGCGTATCAGATAGGCATTGGGGCGATGGTGCCAAGCCAACTTTGCGCCCCGCTCATGAAACCCTTATACTGCGCGGGTCGGGCATCCGACACCTCAAGCGCCCTTAGCTCAGTTGGTAGAGCATCTGACTTTTAATCAGGTGGTCGTGCGTTCGAGTCGCACAGGGCGCACCATATAAAACAGATAGTTAGAGCTTGTGCTCACTATCGCAGGCTTCTTAATCTGACATCTGGTAGCCGTTTGGTAGCCGTTCGTCGTTGGCTAGGAACCCAAAACTTCCTAGGCACCAGCTGGACGATTGAGGACTCCAGGCTTCCGCTGGAAGTTTCTGACCGGGCGATCTGCCTGTCTGGCCCTGCAATTCTCTTGGCAAACCCGTCACCGGTGATCCACTCCGAAGTCGGGTCAGCCGAGATGGCCGCGCTTTTTTGCTAGTCCGAGACGCGAAACGTCGATGTCATGTTCGGCCTTGCGATTGGCGAGGATCCAGCGCGTCAAGTTAAGCGCTGGATCGATTTCCAACGGAGACCGCACTGTTGCCTTACCCCTCAGGGATCCATCCCCTTGGAAGCCCATTCGCCGATTACCTCAGTCGAGCCTCATTGGCTCCGTCGGTCAGAAAACTCCAACGAACGAATGATCGACGAATGCGCCAGCTTTGCCAGTCTGTATGGTCAAGGAACAGAAGACCTTGGTCGTGTGACCATGCTTTCTCCGGTCATGGTGCCGGAATGGCGGCTGAAGCCAAACGTCGAGCGCTCGGAATGCATCCGGTCAACCATCTGCGCCATGTCGGATTCTGGGGTTTCACGAATATGCGCCGCAATCACGGCTTCAACCTCATGTTCGGGCCATGCCGCCATTCTGCGTCCGAGAGCGATTGGGCGGGGGAAGAGTCCCTCGCTAATACGGGCGTATAGGCGGGAGCGACTGTAACCTGTCCGTTCCAGAACGACAGGCAGGCGAAGTACGCGCGTTGACATAAGTTTTCTCCATCGGTTGTTGTGACATCGCGCCCGCGAGAGCCAACCAAGTTGACCGATTGACCGTGATGGCAACCATCACGGTGTCTCACGGGAACCGTGGAGACAGTGTTGGATAAATTGCAATTAAACGCGACAACGAAAGCGACTGGAAATCCGGCACCTTTCTGTCTAACGAAAACATTCCACCTGCCGTTATACTTGACCGCCTGAGCAGCAATCTTTTTCAGCCAAGCCATGTCTTCTCGGCTAAGCTGAGATCAGACATCGCTGCAGCTGATTGAAAGACACTAACGCGCATGGCCCAACTCGCCTACCTGATTCCCCACCGCCGCACAGCCCCAGCCTGGGGCTCAGACTTCGAGCCCATCGATCTGGAACTGGAAGCCGGCGTCACCCTGCCGTTGCTTGGCACCATCGCCGCTGGTCTGCCGATTGAAGCTATTGAAGATCGTGAAACCGTCCAGATTCCCTCGCACATGGCGCGCAAAGCCAGCTATGCACTGCGGGTGCGCGGGCATTCGATGATCGATGATCATATCCAGGACGGGGACATCATTATCGTCGAGCAGCGCCAAACCGCTGACAACGGTGAAACCGTGGTCGCCAAGATCAATGGCGATTAGGTCACCCTGAAGCGCTTCTACATCGAAACCGATGGCATCCGCCTGCAACCGGCCCATCCCGACATGGCGCCGATCTTCCTGCGCCATGACGAACTCGAAATCCTCGGCATTGTCACTGGCGTGATGCGGCTGGCGGCTTGATCGCCGCACGCTTGGGCTGACCACCCTGGCAAGAGCCACAGAAGCTTGGATGACGCCCGACCGGAAATCGGCTCAGCACCGCACCTTTTGGCGCGCCGCCGATCTGCGGCGTCTGCGACAATCCGCCCATGCCCGACTCGGTCTCTCCAAACTATCACAGCGGCTCTCCGCTTGAGACCCTCGCCGGTCCGGTCGAGCGCGTCACCTTCCATAGCCCCGAGAGCGGCTTTTGCGTCCTGCGGGTCAAAGTCCGTGGCGAACCTGAGTTGATCACCGTCGTCGGCAACGCCGCCCAAGTCACCCCCGGCGAGCACATCGACGCGCGCGGACAATGGACCATCGATGCCCGCCATGGCCGGCAGTTCAAGGCCAACGAACTGCGTGTGGTCCCGCCCGGCACCCGCGAAGGCATCGAGCGCTACCTCGGTTCCGGGATGGTCAAGGGCATCGGCCCACATTTCGCCAAGCGCCTGGTCGATGCCTTCGGCGAGCAGGTGTTTGACATCATCGAACAATCCCCGGATCGTCTGCGCGAACTGCCCGGCATCGGCAAGAAGCGCCAGGAACGGGTCACCCGCGCCTGGGCCGAGCAGAAAGTCATCCGCGAGATCATGGTCTTCCTCCAGTCCCATGGTGTTGGCACCGCGCGGGCGGTGCGCATCTTCAAGACCTATGGCGAAGCCGCCATCGAGCGCGTGCGCGGCAATCCCTACCGGCTGGCGTTGGACATTCGCGGCATTGGCTTCAAAACCGCCGATCAACTCGCCGAACGGCTGGGCATCCCGCGCGACTCGCCCTTGCGCGCCCGCGCCGGCGTGCGCCATGTCCTGCAGGAAATCGCCGGCGATGGCCATTGCGCAGCCTGGCGCGAGGCGCTGGCGGAGCGCTCGGTCAAGCTGCTGGAGATTGAGTCTGCTGGCATTGAAGACGCCATCAACCTCGAGCTGGCTGCCGGTCAATTGGTGGCAGAAACGGTCGAGGACCGCGTGCTGGTCTTCCTCCCCGCCTTGCATCGCGCCGAAGCCGGTGTGGCGGAGTCCTTGATCCGCCTGCGCGCGGGCTCGCCACCCTGGAAGAGTATTGATACCGAACGCGCCTTGCCCTGGGTCGAAGCCCAGACCGGACTGCGCTTGGCCGAGTCGCAACAACAAGCCGTCAGCCAGGCGGTCACTGGCAAATGCACCCTGCTGACCGGCGGCCCTGGGGTGGGCAAGACCACGGTCGTCAATTCGATCTTGCGCATTCTGCGCGCCAAGGGGGTCAAGGCTACCCTGTGCGCCCCGACCGGGCGCGCGGCCAAGCGATTGTCGGAATCGACCGGGCAAGACGCCAAGACCATTCATCGCGTGCTGGAGTTCGATCCCAAGACCCTGGACTTCAAGCACAACGCCGAGAACCCGCTGGAGACCGACCTGCTGGTCTGCGACGAGACCTCCATGGTCGATGTCAGCCTGATGCACAAGCTCCTGAGTGCGCTCCCGGACTCAGCCGCCGTGCTGCTGGTCGGGGATGTCGACCAACTGCCCTCGGTCGGCCCGGGCGCGGTGCTGGCCGATGCCATTGGCTCCGGTGTCTTGCCGACGGTCCGACTGACGGAAATCTTCCGCCAGGCGCAGACCTCGCAGATCATCGTCAATGCCCATCGGATCAATGCCGGGCTCTTGCCCCAAACCCCGGAGCCGCAGCCGCCGGACGGCGACTGGTTTTTGATCCGCAGCGAGACCCCTGAGCAAATCCAGGAACGGCTAATCAAGACCATCTGTGAGCGCATCCCGGCCCGTTTTGGCTTAGACCCGGTCGCCGATGTCCAGGTGCTCACCCCGATGAACCGGGGTGGTTTGGGCGCGCGGGCGCTGAATGTGCTGTTGCAGCAGCGGCTCAATCCCCAAGCCCAACCGCGTATCGAGCGCTTTGGCTGGACCTTCGCGCCGGGCGATAAGGTTATCCAGAACGTCAACAACTATGACAAGGAAGTCTTTAACGGGGATATTGGCCGAATTCGCGCCATCGACACCGAGAACAGCGAGGTGCGTATCGGCTTCGACGGACGGGAGGTGATCTACGAATTTGGCGAACTCGACGAGCTGGCGCTGGCCTATGCCATCAGCGTTCATAAGGCGCAGGGCTCGGAGTATCCGGCGGTCGTGATCCCCTTGGCGACTCAGCACTACATGCTGTTGCAACGCAATCTGCTCTATACCGGGGTGACCCGCGGCAAGCGGCTAGTGGTGTTAATCGCCCAACCAAAGGCCGTGGGCATGGCGGTGCGCCAGATCGGCGGGCAGCGGCTGACGCGCTTGCGGCAGCGGTTGATCGAAGCGTCGGTTTGAGGAAAAGCTGATGTGCGGACGCTTTGCCCAATGCTTCGATGTGCAGGCCACGGCGAACTGGCTGGAGGCGCAACCGCCGATTGGAACACCGCCGGCGCGCTACAACATTGCTCCAGGCAGTCGGATGCTCGCCTGTCGATCCAGAGCCGACATTCAGCGGGAACTGGCATCTTTCCATTGGGGCCTGGTTCCCAGCTGGGCCAAGGACCGCAAACTCGGCTACAAGACCTTCAACGCCCGTGCCGAGACGGTGGCGGAAAAGCCGTCCTTCCGCGCGGCGTTCAAACATCGGCGCTGCTTAATCCCGGCCGACGCCTTCTACGAATGGCAGACCACCCCCAACGGCAAGCAGCCTTTTGCCTTTCGGCGCTGGGATGAACAGCCGATGACCTTCGCCGGGCTATGGGAACAATGGACCGAGCCGAGCTCCGGTGAGCGGTTGGAGAGTGCGACCATCATCGTCACCAACGCCAACCCGCTGGTGGCGGCCGTTCATGACCGGATGCCGGTGATGATTGATCCCAAGGACTGGGATCAGTGGCTGCATCCTGGGGAAGCGGACGAAAACCGGCTGAAGCGGCTGTTCCAACCCTGCCCAGGGGATGCAATGATCGGCTATCCCGTCACGTGGTCGGTCGGTCAGCCGCGCTTCGATGCGCCGGAATGTCTGGTTCCGACAGGTCCGCTGATCGACGCGGCAGCCGATCAGTTTGCTTTGACCCCCTGATGCTGGGGATTCGCACGGGCCGCGCGCAACCGCTTGCGCGACGCAGCCCGCGTCGAAAAGGCCCGCCTTGGATCACAGCTTTGCCAACCCATCGCGCCGGATCGCATATTGGGACTTGACAACCGGGCCAAGGATTATAAACAGGCCCCGAGGCAGACACGTTCCGCGCCAAGCCCAGAGTTTCAACCACTTGCGCCCTGTTGGAAAAGGCGTCAAGGAAAAACAAAAACAGTGACTTACAGGCCGCAACAATTCTGACCAATCGGAAACGACGCGCGCCGGGACAAGGGTTTAGAAGCCATCTGACAGCCTTGTTCACAAGGTTATCCACAGGAGTGGTGGATAAGGGATTTTTTCAATGTGCCATCGGGGATTTACCCATCCTTGTTCGAGAAAGACTGAGTCACCGCGCCCAAATGAAGCGAGCAGGTCGATGCATCACTCGTCTCAGCCAGGTTGCATGCCGTTGGCGAAGTTCAAGGCCATCACCAACTGCGCTCCGGCCGGCCTGACTGACCGAGCGCGGCTGCCCGCTCGCGGGGGATCTGCAGTTCGCATTGGCGCGCGTTGGCCTGTTCGACCGAATCGAGACAGGGAAGACAGTGCAGGCTCATGCTGGAACTCCTCTTGGTAGCGAGCGTTTGGATCAGCCTTGCGGACCATTCAGTTGGTTCAGGTTCTCCCTGATCAGCATGTCCCATTCCTCTTGCAGGCTGAGGTGATCCGGAAAAACGCTGCCGGCGCGGCGGTGCCAGTAGCGGGAGTTCCACAGGTCGCCTTCCTTGCGGTGCAGGTAGGCGTGAATGCGCGCGGCACCGGTTTGCCTCGGACCGTCTGGCAAGGATTGGACGATCTCGTGGGCGCGATCCCAATCGCCCTTGGCCTCAAACCAGAGTGCGGCCAAGCAGGGATGCTCGGTGACTGGACAGGAGTCCTCGTTCAGGCTGTTGCGAAATGCGGGATAATCCATTGGTTGTCATCCAATCGAAACTCCAGGGGAATCGCTATGAGCCTATCACGAGCTTTCCCGTTAGCGGCCTTGATGCTGGTGATGTTGGCCACCGCATTGATCAGCCTTCCGCTTGCGCAAGCCGGTACCGACCCTTTGGTCAAACAAGGCGCCTGCCCGAGCGGCTATCGCACCCAGGGGGATTACTGCGTTCCCGGCTCGAATGCGCGTGGTGCGCTGCCAAAATCCGGCAGTTGTCCGCCGGGGTATTACACCAGCGGCGGCTACTGCGTGGCTGGCAAGAACGCCAAATCTGCCATTCAGAAGATCGGCGCCAGCTGCCCGGCCGGTTGGTACACCAGCGGAGATTATTGCCTGCGCTCGCGTTGAAGCCGCCTCATCCGGCCTGGAAACAACTTGACGCGAGTGACTGGTGTCATTCAACGGACCCGAGTGCGTTGCGCGGGGTGTCTGCAAAGGTGAAGATTTCACCCTGCCTGCTCGGCTTCGATGCACTTTGGAGCAGCATGAAACATGATAGAACCACTTTTCGAGATGGGCCGCACGCTAGCTACGGCAGGCGTAATGGCTGTGTTGGAGGAGTTGGGTCAGCAAGACCTGCTGCAGTCCGTCCTGCATCGGCACTGTTATGGTGACTGGGGTGATGTCGATGAAGACGACTGGCGAGCCAATGAGCAAGCCCTGCAAGACAACGAACGGCTGATGAGCCTTTACAAAGTCGACTCGGGGCTGACGCTGTGGGTTATCACGGAAGCCGACCGCAGTCAGACAACGGTCATGCTGCCCAAGGAGTATTGATTGAACAGTCACTAATCGCACGCGCACGGCGCTCTCCGCTGACACGATCCCCTTCTCTTTCTTCCGGTCGAACGACCAACCCCTCCGCAACCGCCGCAACTGGTGGCCGCATCTCTGTGCTGGATTATATTGACAGCGCCACTGTCGCATGTATACTTCAGGCATGTCCAAATCATTCACCATCAAGGATCTCAGCGCGCGGAGCGGGCTCAATGTGCGCACCATCCGCTACTACATCGCTCAAGGCCTGGTACCGCCACCACTTGGCCGCGGCGGCGGGGCGACCTATGAGACCCGCCACCTCGAGCGCTTGCAACTGATCCGTCGCCTGCAGGATGCGCATCAGCCGCTGGCGACCATCCGCGCCCAGCTTGAGGGGTTGGACGATGCTGAAGTGCGCGCCGCGTTGCAGAAAGAACCGGCCACGCCCCCTACTCCATCTGCAGGCTCGGCGCGGGATTATGTCGCGCAGGTACTGTCGGGAATGGCGAGCGGTTCGTTACCGGCCAAGCCTGCGACCAAAGCCCAAGATCTCGGTCGCAAGGACGACAAGTCCCTCCCCCGCAGTCACTGGGAGCGCATCACCCTGCATCCGGATATCGAGTTGCATGTGCGCCGCCCCCTGGCGCGTGCCCAGCAACGCCGACTCGAAGAACTGATCACTCAGGCCAAGCGCCTGTTCGATCTTGATCCCTAATCTCACGGAGGACGCCCTGATGTTTCATCTTGCCACTGATCGCTCTTTGATCCGCGCCAGCGGACACAGCCGACGGTTTCTGCATGTCTTTCTGGAAGCACCGCGCGCGGATGGCGCTCAGAATCGTCCACCGCTGGATCTGGCCCTGGTGCTCGACCGCTCGGGGTCGATGGGCGGACACAAATGGCCGCGCGCCTGCGATGCGGCCTCCCAGGCCGCGCGACGACTGTCGGGTGAGGATCGCCTGGCGCTGGTGGTCTACGATGACCGCATCGACAGGCTGCTTGATCTGACACCGGCGGGCGGCCGACTGGCCACCCAGGTCGAGCAGGTGTTATCCGGTGTCGATCCGCGCGGGACCACCAATCTTTCTGGCGGCTGGCTGACCGGTTGTGGTTTGGTCGGTGAGACAACGGATGACCAACGCCTGCATCGCTGTTTTCTGCTGACCGACGGACTGGCCAATCAGGGTCTGACCAACCCCGCTGAACTGGCTGAGCATGCTGCGGCGCTCTATGCGCGCGGGGTCATCACCAGCACCTTCGGCGTCGGCGACGACTATGACGAGGCGCTGCTAGGCACCCTGGCCGATGCCGGTGGCGGCCATCTCTATGACATCGAGCGCGCCGAGCAGATCGAGGTGGTGCTGGCACGCGAACTCGGCGATGCGCTGGATGTGGTCTGGCGCGATGCCTGGTTGATCCTCAAGGCCAACGGCGGGGTGCGGATTGAGCCGCTGGGCGTTTTTCGCGGACAAGCAACCAATGATGGCTTTCGGGTGCGCCTGGGCGACCTGGTCAGTGAACAGGTGCAAGATGTCCTTTTGGCTGTGACCTTTCCGGATGGAACGGAGCAGACGGAGTGCCAAGTGGAGGTCGCACTGGAGGTTGACGGACAAACGCTGGCCACCGGGAAACAGACCTGGACCTGGGCCAACCATCAAGACAATAACCGGCAACCGCGTGAGCGGTCGGTTGATCGGTTGGTGGCCGCCTATTACGCCAACCTCGCGCGCCGCGAAGCCGCAGTTGAAAATCGCCGCGGCGAGGTTGATCAGGCACGCCACCGGGTTCGTGCCGTTGCCCGACGCATCAACAGCTATGCTGGGGAGGATGTTGAATTACAGGAACTCGCTGCGACACTGGACCGCGAAGCCGAGGAATACCACCACCGCTTCAGCTCACGCGATGCGAAGACGCGCTATTTCTCTTCGGCCAGCCAGATGAAAGGCCGAGCCGCGACTGGAGAACGGCGCCGGCGTGACAGAGAGAAGGTCTAACGCACCACAGCCTGGACGGCCAGTCTGTTTCAGAGAAAGGAGTCTTCTGCGTTGGCTGCTTTAGCCAGGGCCTCAGCACTGACCACCTTGGGCAGCACCAACCGCCCGCTTGGCCCGGGGCGCATCAGCACGATTTGCCTGCTGTGCTCGGGGCCGTAGCTGACATGCAGCGGTAGTCCTGTAACAATCGATGATCGAGTCTATAGCGGATCTGGCAGTCATCGTTCGGAGTGTGAACAGGACAATTCAAGGAGAATGGGATGGGAGGATATTCTGGCTTTATTCAAAATCCGCTCGGAGATATCCAGCGGTTACGGAACGATCTTGGAGATCGATACAAACGTGGGTTTCCGGTTCTCAAGGAGCTGATCCAAAACGCCGATGATGCGGAGGCCACTCATGTGGTTTTTGCGCTAATTCCAGGGCTCAGTAAATCCAAACACCCTCTTCTCCAAGGTGACGCCCTGTGCGTCATCAACAATGGTCGTTTTGAGGCAAAGCACGACTGGGGCATTCGCAATTACGGTCTGAGCAACAAAGTTGCGGATCGAGCCGCGATTGGCAAGTTTGGCTTGGGGATGAAGAGCGTCTTCCATTTCTGTGAAGCATTCTTCTTCCTCGGCTATATCGCCGAACGAGGACGGATTGCGCGCATCGTTAATCCCTGGAGCGTTCCTGAGAGCTTGCGCGAAGAATTTGCGGCCATCCATCCCAGCTGGGAGCAATTTACTACCGAAGACGCAGCCGCAATGGGTGAGGCGGTCGCGACGATCACTAAGGCGCTTCCCACCCTCCACTCAGAGCAACCCTTTGTGCTATGGCTACCTTTGCGGCGAGAAGTGCATCGGCGAGAAAGCGACAAAGTCACCGGGGTTATCGCTCAAGAGTTCCCAGGTGACGGAGACGACTCCCTGTCTTTCTTCCAGGACTCTCATCTGCCGATTCAAGTTGCCGACTTGCTTCCGTTGTTGCGCCATGTGGAGCAGGTCAGCTTCCAATCGAGCACAATGAATCGCTATAAACCTTTCCATATCGAGATCAGGGATCCAGCTCAACGGTTGCGCGGTCCGACAGCTTCGGGAGAGCACCGTCTGAAGGGCCTCATCGATATCCAAGCCAAGGGGGAGACAAAGGCTCAATCTCATTTCAATGGCCGCGAGACCCATCACTGGCTTGATGCGCTGAAAGACTTACGCCACGGGCACCAGTGGCCGGAGATCGATGATATCGATGATCTTGCCAACCCAAAGGTCGAGCGCGAGAAGGCCGAACCTCATGCATCGATCGTCCTGACCGCGTCCGCGGCCCCAGTTGCATCAACAGGTCATCTGACGATCCGCTGGGCAGTCTTCCTGCCACTTGAGGACGATCTCGTCTCCGAGAAGCTCTTCTGCGGAGGCGATCAGGATTTCAGCTTAACGCTGCATGGCTATTTCTTCGTCGACCCTGGACGTCGTGGCATTCATGGATTCCATGTCCTTGGCAAAGGCGAGTCCGAAAGACCTACGGACTCCGTCGATGCGGTTCGGATTGCCTGGAATCAGTGTTTGGCAGCCAAGGGCACGCTGCCACTACTATTACCGGTCCTGCATGACTACGTCTCAACGCTTGTCCCAGAGCGACACGTCGAAACGGGGCGCCTCTTGGCCAAGACCATCACGCGGAGCCAGCTCTGGACTAAGTTCAACGGCGTCATCACTCAATCAGCGCAATGGGTGCTCGAACTGAAGCAGAACGGACCGGCTTGGACGCTCGTGAGCAGCGAACGGCCCTTGCTGCCGTTGCCGCCCTCGACATCCTCCAAAGCTGATCCGACGCTTCCCTGGCGTGTCTTTCCTGAACTGTCAGAGCTGGAAGGAACCCACTCTTTCGTAGCAGCCGATACTCACCATCTATCGCGGCGCACTCTTAGCGCACCAGATCTAGAACAGGCGCTTCGATTGTTCGGCAATGTCTCGGCGGCAGGGATTCTGAAGAGCCCCGATGAGCTTGGCTACCTCGTCGATACCTTAGCATTGTTGCGGTCACCGGATGGTCTGTTGCGCGAGAGATCGCTTCAGCAGCAGGTTGTGGCACTCATTCGAGATGGATTCTCGCAGATCGGTCTTGACCGTATCCGATCAAACAAGCGGCAACTCAAACGCCTGAACGGGTACTTGCCGCACTCCATTCAGCTCCGACTGCCCGAGAGTCTTCCGGAAACACTGCGGGAACGGTTACTGACATGCCCTGTGGAACTATTAGTTCTGCCCTCCGAACTCTGTCCGGACAAGCTGGGGGAAGAGGCAAAGCTTTCGTATCAAGATGCCGGGAAACTGCTGCTACTGATCGGAGACTGGATTGAAGAAGCATCGACGCACGAAGAAAACGCTGCTGTACTTAACCTGATCTACGAGCTGGCCAACCGAATCGACGGTGACTCTAGCGCACCAGCCTCGCTGATGCGCACAATGAGGAATCGGAAACTCATCGCTGTTTTCTACGATGGCAACAGCGATGGGGACAAGATTAGGGCATGTACACTTTCAGAAATCGAGAAGGCGCAGCAGGTGTCTCTCTTGTTCCGGCGCGGACAAGTCAGCGACGATCAAGGACGCGGATTGGCCAAGCCGCTACAAAAAGTGCTGGCAAATGGTCGAGTTCTGGTTCTTGAGCAGAGAAGCTTGGCACTCCTGGGTATCGACAACAAGGAGATCATGAGTTGTGATGCAAGGGGTGTACTGCATGCGCTGAGCTCCCACGCTCATACATTGCGCGAGCCGAGTACAAGAAAATCTCTGATACGTCAGTTGTCCGCCCCAGGTAGTGACGAACGGAGCAAACGCGGGTTTCGGTTTCTCCTACATGGAAAAGACGGTCACTGGAGTGATTTACAGACGACGCTCTGGTTTCGGGACACAGAAGAAAGCACAGCCTGGGAGCGCATTTGGAGCCAACTGAATGACGGATGGAATCTGATCGATTCTGATCTGGCTCAGTATGTCCCGGATCCCGTCCGCCAAGCTTTCGGAGTCAGGCGTATTCGAGCCAAAGACCTACTCGATGACATCAAGACGCTCAAACAGGATTGTCTTGCTCGGATCGATGCCAAGGCCTTCGAGCCACATGAGTGCATCGAGATCCTGACTCAGGCGGCCACCGACGAGATCGTTTGGCGCATGCTGCCGTTGCACGAATGTACTGACGGGCAGCGCTGTGACCTGATTGGGGAGGGGGTGTATCTGGAGACGGGCCTTACAGTCCCGGCTGGCATTACCGATCCTTTGCGGATCATTCGCCGCAGTCACGATGATGAGTTGCGCCGGCATCAGCAACGCCTGATCGCGTCACCGTTCGATGCGCGCGAGCGACTCAAGCTGATGCTGTCAGCACAGCAATCTGCGCAGTTGATCGACCGGATTCTCGAAGATATCCAAACTCTAGGAACATCATTCGATCCCCAACTCAAGCCGCAGCTGAAAGAAAAAGACTGGATTCCTGATCAGGAAGGGGCAACGTTCAAACCATCCGACATCATCGACTGCGAGGATCCAACCGGTCTGATCCGCGATCTGGCAACTCAACAGCAGGATGGTGCCTATAGCTTTGTCGGTCTCTTACCACCGAGTATTCTGGATCACCCTGGATTTTGCCTGATCCGTGATCTGGGTTATTTAGCCCAAGGTGATGACGCCCTCAAGACGCTTGGATTATTGATCAGCGAAATGCCTCAATATCACCTTTGCGAGCTGGAGGAAGCACCAACAGATTTGCTGGAGGCATTACCCGTGCTAGCTGCGATGCCTCCTAATCTAGCACCTGCAAAGGGTTGGGCATTGTTGGACAGCCTGACCCAAGCGCACGCCCCGGACGACGTAGCGCGCTACGTCTATCCGGAGATGGCACGTGAACTAGACGACGAATTGGAAATCGTCTTGCAGGTGCTGAGCTGGCTTCGACGACAAGGAAAACCGAATCCAGCTCGGCGCGCCGCATTTAAGCTGTATCTACAACGGTTTGTTGGGTTGCCTAGCGCGGAGGAGAATCTCGCCGCGCTGGAACTCATGGATAGCGGCGGTGACTGGCGACCAGCCAACCAACTATGCGCCAACGCAGAAGACATTGAGCGACGTTTCGTGCTTAATGAGGACCACTATCGCATCCTGCGAGAACTGGTTGTGCCGGCCAATGCACTGTCAAGTAAATCCGAGCCGACACATTCAGCCTCATCACCTGCCGAAGGCGCGACACTCGCCAAACTGCTTGAAGACTATTTCAGCGCTTGGCGTGACAAAGTGCCAGATGCCCTGATCGGTGCTTTCGTCGCCGTCTGTGGTGCAACGCCAGAGGTAAAGCGGCTGGTGGAAGTCTATCGCGGCAATCGAACCAACTTGCGGGAATGGTTCCTAGACAAGCTGCCGTGGAAACCACGGCCGGATGATACCGGACCGAAAAAGACTTGGGCTTATCTGAACTGGAGAAATCCAGATGATGCAATGGAGCGTTACAGCTTCTCCGGCGTTAGGGTGAGCAGTAACGAAGTGGTGGTATCCTCCATCGTTGGTAAACCTTTGCGGGTCAAGCGTGGTTCTGGGGCGAAGGGGTTCGTCACGGTTCGCGGGGATAACGAAAACTATCGCGTACTGGTCCAGCTTGCACCGGTGGAAGCTAGCCAACATCCCACAGAAGCACTCGCGGCTATGCTGCGACAATCGATTCGGTTGGTTGCGCAACAATGGTCGGATCAATGGCTTGGCGATCTTTCATCCTTGTGGCCAGAGCTAGAAAGTTCGGACCAAATCGCAATTGATGTTGCACGCAGCTTGATTCTGGAAAGCCTTCCGATACTTGCGACACAACTGAAGCCTGGCCGTCACCCAGGCATGATGAGCGCGCTCAAGACTTTCGACCAAGCCCGAGCCAAGGTCGTCAGAGTATCGCGGCCATGATCGTGCCGCGCAGTTCGAGCAGGAAAAACAGGACGCGCTACGACAGATCCAACAGTTGATCGAGCGTGACGAGGCCGCGCGTACCGCCTTGCTGGAAGGCGTAGGCGGGAAGATCGAGGAATTCCAGTACAAGCGCGAGAGCATCCCATTCGAACTTTTTCAGAACGCAGACGACGCGGTGTGTCAACAGCTGGAGATCCTACGCTATACGCATCAAGTTGATAGCAGATTCTCCGATACTCAGCCGGCCCCCTCTCGCTTCGTCGTCGTGATCGAGAACGACGCACTTACATTCATGCACTGGGGCCGTCCTCTGAACGCCACAGGCGATCCCTTTCCCGGTCGTGACCGCGACTATCATCGCGATCTCGAAAAAATGCTCATTGTCAACGCGTCCAACAAGGAACCTCCAGCAACCGGGAAGTTCGGCCTGGGTTTCAAGAGCGTATTTCTCGCCTGTCCGGAGCCTGAGATTGTCAGCGGTCGACTGAGTATGCGAATTCTCGGCGGCATGTTACCGATGCAGCATGACGACGATCGAGACCTTAGACATTTGGTCCGAGAGCATGCACCTGCGGGCGGTGGAGCCGGCACAGGCATTCGGCTGCGTTTGGATCCTGACTCGATCCCTCCCTTGCTCGACCGATTCCAAAAGATGGCTGGTGTCTTGTGCTGCTTCGCCAAGTCGATCCAACAAATTGATGTTGGCAGCACCACCTACACCTGGTCCCCAAGCAGTTTGGAGCAAGCCCCAGCTTTCAGCATTGGAAGTCTACTGATCCCAGATCCAAACGATCAAGACGTCATGATGAGAACCAAGGTCATGCGTATCGAACTGGGCGACGGCGCGCTCCTCTTTGGGCTGGATGGATCAGGTTTGAAACCGCTGCTGGAGAGCATTCCGTCACTCTGGGTGTTGACTCCGACCTCGGAGGACGCAGCGCTGGGCGTCGCACTTAACGGTCGCTTCGATGTCAACGCGGCACGAACCAGCCTAGCCGATCGCGAGGAGCATAATCACGTCATCGCTGAAGCACTCGGGTGCGTCTTGAACGACGCCATCGAAGACTTGATGCTCGCCGTCGACCAAGACTGGGACGGAGTTTGCCACGGCGTCGGCTTGAACGAGGGAATGACTCCATACGATCTGTGGTACAGCTTGTGGCGAACCCTAGTCGGCGGACTCCATAAGCGTGAGCCAAGCAAGGTGCGATCACTTGTGCAATGCACTGCTCAGGTTGGGCTCGGAGAACTCGCATGGAGACACCCACTGCTTCCGAATGGCTTACCCAGCGCGCATCGTGCCATGGTCAGGATCAGCGATATTCGGCTAGTGTTGCGCGACGCCTTGTCCATTCCGAACGTGTTGGAGCAACTCTTCGACTGGAGCCACTTCGTCGACGAAATTACTCCACAGAGAACGGTGTCTGCCGAAATCCATGAGTGGGTTAGTCTCGCCCACCCATCGTACGCGACGGCCCGAGCACAGTGGAAATCAAGTCGGCTCGCCGATTGGGTCTCCCGGCTCATGGTTGACAGCCAACAGGTGCGCCTTGACCCGGAGCCCGCTCGGATCTGGGGCGCCATATTGGATTCGCAACAACTGGATGACCTGAGCAAAAACCAGCAAAAGGATCTTACAGACACGGAGAAGTTGTTCAACGGCGCTTTGTTCCGAGACGTGACTGGCCGTTTCGCACCGGCAACTGAATTGTTGATGTCCGATCCGTCCAAGCGCGATCCAGAAGAACGGCTGCGGTGGGCCTTCGCGCCTGACCGAAATAGACTCAGCACAGACTATGACGAAGCGGGCCGAACTCTGCTGCGACTCTGTCGGGGGCCAAGCGGGTTCAGGGCTGACACACAGCAGTTGGCGCGCTGGATACGCGAACTGAAAGAGGACAATGACCGGAGAAGCGCCGCTCTGGTGTACTTGCGTGACGGAGAACGCGGTGGACAGGTGATCGCTGAACTCCGCTCAATCGGACTTAACGGCACTTGGCTCGCGGAACTGTCGAAAGATTCGCCCTATTTCCAAGGCTGGTCGTTCGAGCAAGTACTGCAAGTCCTGATTCAGTTCAGGAGCACTGAAAGTCAAGATCGGTTTGTTTCGGAGCCAGAGCACGACAGCAACCCGCAAGAGCCGCATCGCCTCGTGGATGTTGAGCGAACTCTCCTGAAGTTGAGAGATGTTTGGCAAGAACATGGAGCTGTCTACCTTAAGGATTATGAACAAGACATCTATCCAGGGGGGGCGCGCCAGTGGAGGCCCTGCATCTCGATGATGATGACTGCAAAGGAGACCGTTCCGCTTGGCTGACCCTGTTTCTACTGGGTCATTTCCACACGCTCGGTTTTATCCAAGGTCGGCGTCATCAAAACCGCGCGTTCATAGAAATGTGCCACACAAAGCGCTGGTGGGACGATGTCTTCGCGAAAGCTGATCCAAGAAACAACCCCGAAGCATGGATGAGCGTTCTGGATGCTTATATCGACGCTCAGACCGATGCCCAGACCTACGAGCACTGGATGCAACGTTTCCCTGCCATCTATCGCCTTGCCTGCTACCTCGATGAATACCGCGAACTCATGTTGGGCCTTCCAACTTGGGGATGGAAGGATGGTGATTGTCGGCTCGCACAGGACAATGTCTTGAAGCCTCGAGCCGCCTCAAAACTTGGCGGTGGAGGCATTTCGACGCCGCCATTGCACAAAACACTAGGCATCGGTGCTTGTTTCGTCGTCCGAGAATTGCTTCGACTCAAGGTGGTCGATGGCGCGAAGGCTCCTCACGCCTGCGCCTATGTACCAACCAAAGGCGTGCGCGATCTTCTCGTGCAGTGGGGATACGGACAGTTCGAAGGCACCGGGGCTGAGATCGGCCTTTCCAAGGAGATCCACGCAATCCTGGTCGAGCATTTGGGTTCGGAGGATGCCCGCTTCGACGGCGCCTATGACATTCCGCTCCAGTTGATGGCTTACGACCCGCAAGTGAAAAGCAGTTGCACAGTTTATGCCTCGTGATTCCCTGATATCGAAGTTGATCCAGATAGGAGCTTGACCATGGATGCCGCTGTTGCACTCAACACTGATGATGTCGTTGTCCATGAGGACTTGGGCCGAGGTACGGTCATCGTCGACCGAGGCGCCACGGCCGTCGTGCGCTTCGACGAAAGACTGGAGGAATGTGAGAAATCCTCGCTCCGACCTGGACCTCAGATCGACAAGGACATCCGCCAAGGTCATTGGTCACCGGCAATCGATGCGATCACCTACTTCCAAGCGGCAGCCATCTTGTCAGTCAACGACCAATGGGGAGTCTTTTCCCGGTCTCAGATCGCCCTGCTCCCCCATCAGCTTTGGGTCTGTCATCAGGTACTGAGGCAGTGGCCGGCGCGCCAACTCATCGCCGATGATGTCGGACTGGGAAAAACCATCGAAGCGGGACTCATCCTTTGGCCACTGATCAGCAAGAAACTGACCCAGCGCATACTCATTCTTTGTCCGGCCGGCTTGGTGGACCAATGGCAGTTCCGTCTGCGCACCATGTTCGACATCCGTTTGACACCCTATATGAGCGCTGCGGACACGCCCAAGGCGGACTACTGGAACGGCAACAACCAGGTTGTCGCATCCCTCCCGACACTGCGCCAGGATAACAATGGCCGTCACGATCGGCTTCTGTCCGCCGAGCCTTGGGATCTGTTGATCGTCGACGAGGCTCATCATCTGAACGCCGACGAGCATCAGGGCGCCACCTTGGGCTATGCGCTGATCAGAAAGTTGATGGAGCATGGCAAGATCCAATCTGCGCTTTTCTTCACGGGCACGCCGCACCGGGGAAAGCCCTACAACTTCTGGGCCTTGCTTCATCTGCTGCGCCCCGATCTGTTCGACCCGGATCGCCCCGATGCGGAACAGATCCCGCATCTGCGGGATATTCTGATTCGCAACAACAAGCAGTCTGTGGTCGACATGCAGGGTCGCAAGCTGTTCAAGCCAATCCATCAATACCCCACCACCTATCGCTATAACGATGCCGAGCGGGACTTCTATAGCAATCTGACGAGCTTCATCGCCAGCGGCCGTGCCTATGCCTCAACGCTCTCGAAGCACGAAGGCAAGCAGGTGATGCTCGTGCTGATCGCCATGCAGAAATTGGCTTCCAGCTCGGTTGCGGCAATCCGTAAGGCCCTAAAGGGACGCCTCGCACGATTGACACGAGAGAAGGAGCGACTCCAGACGCTGCTGGCTGAAGAGCAAGCACGTCTAGCCCAGAGTTCAAAACTTGTTTCTGCTGAGGACGACGCTGACCTGCTCGACCTCCAGCAAGCGCTTGATGAACTGTCGGTCGAGGACACTGCCGCCTCGATCCAATTGCTTGCCAACGAGATTCCGCACCTACGCACACTTGTCGATGCAGCTGATGCCGTCGCAGACGAGACCAAGGTCGAGCGCATTATGGAAGTCATGCAGTCGGATTTTGCGGATCGGCAGGTTCTCTTCTTTACCGAATACAAGGCCACTCAATCCTTATTGATGAGCGCTTTGATCCGCCAGTACGGCGAGGGCTGCGTCACGTTCATCAATGGCGACGAGCATATTGAAGGGGTGATCGATACCAGCGGCCGGCCGCAGAGCATGTCAGTGCCACGCGAAACGGCGGCGGAGCAGTTCAATGCCGGCCAGATCCGCTTTCTCGTCTCCACCGAAGCCGGTGGCGAGGGAATCGATCTTCAGCATCGTTGCCACACCCTGATCCATGTCGATCTGCCATGGAATCCCATGCGTCTGCACCAACGCGTTGGCCGTTTGCATCGTTATGGCCAGAAGTACCCCGTCGACGTGGTTTCAGTCCGCAATGAAGAAACCGTCGAAGCGCTGATTTGGGACAAGCTCAACGCCAAACTCGGCCACATCATGCAGGCCCTCGGGTCGGCCATGGATGAGCCCGAGGACCTGCTTCAGCTCGTCCTTGGCATGACCGATAAGAGCCTCTTCACCGAACTGTTCTCTCAGGCCAACAGTGTTCCGCGAGAGCGATTAGCCGATTGGTTCGATGAGAAGACAAAGACCTTTGGGGGCTCTGCCGCCCTCGATACCGTCAAGGCCCTTGTTGGAAACGTAGCCAAATTCGATTGCCAGGGGCTCAAGGAAATTCCGACATTGGACTTGCCGGATCTGCGTGCATTCTTCGAGGCAATGCTGGTCAAGAATCAGCGCCGGCTGAGTTGGAGTGAGGATCGTCTCTCGTTCAAAACGCCCGACGTTTGGCTCACCAGCCCGGCCGTCAATCGGCACTACAAGAACGTCGTCTTCAGCCGTGAACGGTCTGTCGGTGAAGCGGATGCTCAGGTCATCGGAGTTGGCCATGCCGCATTCAACAATGCCATTGCACAGGCGTTGGAGCAGGAAGCCGTTCTGGCCAAGATTGATGGACTGGAGCATCCATTAGTCATTGCCAAGGTAATCGACCGGGTCACGCTCTCATCTGGCACCTTGCGCAGTCGCATTTTCGGTGTCGTCGTGCCTCTCGAAGGCGCTTCTCCTGAGGTCGTGACAGATGATGAACTGCTACGGATTCTCAATCAGACCAGGTTTCGGGAGAAGACTCTTGCCTCTCCAGTTGCGATCGACAAGAGCATCCTTGAGCAGACCTACAACCTCGGTGTTGAGCGATTGCGTCTGTCGTTGACGACTCTCGGCCTTCCTTTCAAGCATCCGGAGCATCAGCCCCTGGGATTGCTTTGGCCCGCATCATGAACTCAATTTGTAGGGAATTTCCCTACAAACAAAAGAATCTTGCACAACCTCGTTGTTTGCGCGAGCATCGCAACGGTAGCAACTCCAGAGCGATAGCTAAAGAGCAGCCGCCCTCTTCCGCCGCTGATCCGCAACCAAACGGCATCCCAAGGATGAACCACATGCCGACAACTGAAGCCACCGCTGCCCAGATCCTGGAGGCACTCGCCACAGCCGAAAGCCTCTACTATCGACTGGTATTGCTGGTCGGTTCGCTCGGAGCGGGCAAGACAGGCGTGCTCAGACAGGTCGCACAACAGCTCGACCGACCTGTCATCAACCTCAACCTGACACTGTCCCGACCGCTGCTAGAGTTGACACCCAAGCAGCGGTCGCTGCGGCTATTGGCGACACTCGATACCATCGCCGCCGAACAGACCTCGCCGGTGCTGCTCGACAACACCGAATTGCTGTTTGATCCAAGCCTGGCACAGGACCCCTTGCGCGTGCTCCAACACTTGGCGCGCAATCGCAGCCTCCTGGCGACCTGGAATGGTCAATACACGAGCGGTCAGCTCATCTACGCCCAATCTGGCCACCCAGAGTATCGCAGCTATGACGCGGTCGATGCGCTGATCGTCAGCCTGGAATAAGCCAAGCGCTGTGGTCCTGTCGGCCTGATCACACCCCAAGAATTTGCCCCGGAGCCTATCCGCATGAAGTACGCCGAGCTGATCCAATTCGATCCGATTGAGTCCGTCATCCAACTGCGTGACGCCGACCAGTCAAGCACGGCGCAGCAACTGGTCAGCACCTACGTCATTTCCGATGAAATGGCCGAGCGGCTCACCTCGCTGGCCATCCCACAATTGCAATTCGACCAGCCGCTCGACAACAAAGGCTTGATGGTGATCGGCAACTACGGCACGGGCAAATCCCACCTGATGTCCGTCATCTCCAGCGTGGCCGCCGATGACTCCCTGCTCGACGGCCTGAAAAACGCAAGCGTCCGCGAGGCCGCCGCGCAAATCGCCGGACGTTTCCAGGTCATCCGCACCGAGATTGGCGCCACCACCATGTCATTGCGCGACATCCTAGTCGCCGAGCTGGAAGAGCATCTCGATAAACTCGGCGTCGATTACGTCTTTCCCGACGCCAGCACCATCGTCAGCCACAAGGGCGCCTTCGAGGACATGATGGCTCGGTTCGCCGAGGTCTTCCCTGATCAAGGCCTGCTGCTGGTGGTCGACGAGCTGCTGGATTATCTGCGCACCCGCAAGGATCAGGAGCTCATTCTTGACCTCAACTTCCTGCGCGAGGTCGGCGAGGTCTGCCGCAACCTGCGCTTTCGTTTCATCGCTGGCGTGCAGGAAGCCATTTTCGACAGCCCCCGCTTCGCCTTCGTCGCCGACAGCATCCGCAGAGTCAAGGACCGCTTCGAACAGATTCCGATTGCCCGCAATGACGTGAAATTCGTCGTCGCCGAGCGGCTGCTGAGAAAAACCACTGAACAACAGGCCAGAATCCGCGAGTATCTATCGCCCTTCGCCAAGTTTTACGGTGGCATGAACGAGCAAATGGACGAGTTCGTGCGACTTTTCCCAGTGCACCCCGATTACATCGACACCTTCGAGCGGGTCACGGTGGTGGAAAAACGCCAAGCGCTCAACACCCTGTCCGCCGGCATGAAAGACATTCTCACGCGCGAGGTGCCAGCGGACCAACCTGGCCTGATCGCCTTTGATCGCTACTGGAAAACACTGACCCATAACCGTGCCTACCGCTCCATTCCCGACATTCGCGCCGTTATGGATTGCAGCGAGGTTCTCGAATCGCGCATCGAGAACGCCATTGCGCGCAAGCACTACAAACCCATGGCGCTGCGGTTGATCCATGCCTTATCCGTTCATCGACTCACCCACGGCGACATTTATGCCCCCATGGGAGCCTCCGCGACCGAATTGCGTGACCGCCTGTGCCTGTTTGACCCCATGGTGGAAGAACTCGGCAGCGATGAGCCGGACGAGGATCTGAAAACCCAGGTCGAGACCGTGCTGCGCGAAATCCACAAGACCGTCAGCGGCCAGTTCATCTCCTACAATGCCGACAACCACCAGTACTATCTGGACCTCAAAAAGACCGACGACTTCGACGCCCTGATCGACAAACGCGCCGAGAGCCTCGGTCAGGGGCAGCTCGACCGCTTCTATTACGAGGCACTCAAGCGGGTCATGGAATGCCAGGACGCCACCTACGTGACCGGCTACAAAATCTGGCAGCACGAGCTGACCTGGCAAGAGCGCATGGCCACCCGTGCCGGCTACCTCTTTTTCGGCGCGCCCAATGAACGCTCAACCGCCGTGCCGCAACGGGACTTTTACCTCTATTTCATCCAGCCCTTCGATCCGCCGCGCTTCAAGGACGACAAAATCTGTGACGAGGTCTTTTTCCGCCTGAAAGGCACCGACGAGGGCTTCCAAACCGCGCTGAAGAGCTACGCAGCCGCTTTGGACCTTGCCGCCACCTCCTCCGGCCACGCCAAGGCCACCTATGAAGCGAAAGCCAATGGTTCCCTGAAACAACTGGTCCAGTGGCTGCAAAAACACATGACCGAGGCCTTCGAGGTCACCTATCAGGGCCGCGCCAAGTCCATGACCGAATGGGCCAAGGGCAAGTCCATCCGCGACCTGTCCGGTCTGTCGCCCGATGAGACCATCAACTTCCGCGACCTGGTCAACACCGTCGCCGGTGTCTGCCTGGCCCCGAGCTTCGAGAATCAGGCTCCGAACTACCCGTTCTTCTCAGTGCTGATCACCGGCAACAACCGCACCCAGGCCGCGCAAGACGCCCTGCGCGCCATCGCCGGCCCCGCTGGAAAACAGCAACCCACCAAGCAGGCCGCGTCCGTGCTGGACGCCCTGGAGCTGCTCGATGGTGACAAGATCGACCCCTGCAAGTCGAAGTACAGCCAATTCATCCTCGATGCCGTCAAGGCCAAGGGCCACGGTCAGGTGGTTAACCGCAGCGAGATCATCCAGGACGACCATGGGCTCGAATACATGAACCCCGGTGGTGGTCGGCTTGAGCCGGAATGGGTGGTGGTCGTCCTGGCATCCCTGGTCTATTCCGGCGACATCGTGCTCGCCATCCCGGGCAAAAAGTTTGACGCCACCGGACTCCAACCGCTGGCCGCGACCAGCATGGACGAACTGATCCGCTTCAAGCACCTGGAGCAGCCCAAGGAATGGAATCTGCCGGCGCTCAAGGCCCTATTCGAGCTACTCGGCCCCTATGGAACAACACCGGGCATGGCCCAGCTTGTCACCCAGGGCAAGGACGAGCCGGTGCAAAACTTGCAGCAGGCGGTGGGCAAGGTCGTCAAGCGCCTCGTCATGACCCAGCAAACCCTGCGCGAGGGGCTTTCTTTCTGGGGGCTGGATCTGCTCGCGGGCACCGACCTGGCCAGCCAGGCCAGCGGACTGGATGAGGCCAAGGGCTTCTTTGAATCGCTCCAGGCCTATTCCTCGCCGGGCAAGCTGAAAAACTTCCGCTACAGCGCCTCCGATGTGCTGACCCATGAGAAGGCGGTCAAGGTGCTGGACGATTTGGACGCCCTGCGCGAGTTCATCATGGATCACAGCCCGACGGCGTCCTGGCTCTCCACCGCCGAGGCGGTGTTGCCTGCCGAGCATGATTGGGTGAATCGCATGAAGACCACCCGGCAGGCCGTGCTGGATGCCCTCAAGCAAGCCGACCTGACCGAACTGGCCAGCCAGTCCCAGTCCATTGGCGCCAAGCTCTCGACCCTGAAAAAGGACTACAGCGTTGCCTATATCGGCCTGCACACCAAGGCCCGGCTGGGCGTGAACGACGACAAGCGCAAGGCCAGACTGCTCAATGACCAGCGCCAGCAAACCCTGCTCAAGTTGGCCGGCATCGACTTAATGCCACGGCAGCAGCTCACCGATTACCAAAACCGCCTGGCCGGACTGAAAAGCTGCTTCGCACTGACCGAGCAAAACCTCGACGCCTCGCCGATCTGCCCGCACTGTGGGTTCCGGCCCTCAGTGGAAACCTTTGCTTCGGCAGGCGCGCAGATGATCGACCAAATGGACACCCAGCTCGACGCCATGGTGGCCGCCTGGACATCCACCATCCTCAGCAACCTGGAGGATCCGATCACCCAGGCCAACATGAACCTGTTGAAAATCGACGACCGCGAACCGCTGGAAGCCTTCATCAACTCAAAGGAACTGCCAGTGCCGCTGGACAGCAACGTTGTCCATGCCCTGAAGGAAGTGCTCTCCGGTCTGGTCAAGGTCACCGTCAAGTCGCAGGCGCTGCAACAGGCCCTGCAGGTCACCGACGGTCCGGCCACCCCGGCGGAGATGAAGAAACGCTTTGATGCGTACATCGATCAGCTCACCAAGGGCAAAGACCCGGCCAAGGTGCGGATCGTCATGGAGGGGTGAACCACAAATGAGCACGAAGGAACACCAATTGAAGGCATTGATTGCCAAAGGCGAAGGGCTGGACATCGAGTTCAAGGCCTGCCGCGACCAGTTGCCCAAGTCGGTCTATGAAACCCTGTGCGCATTTCTGAACCGGCACGGTGGCGCCTTGCTCCTCGGTGTCCTGGATGACGGCGTTATTCAGGGCATCGCGCCCGATGCGGCAGCGCAAATTCGGAAAGACTTTGTCACGGCCATCAACAATCCACAGAAAATATCGCCGCCCACCTATCTGGCGGTGGATGAAGTCACGGTTGGCAGCAAACCACTGCTCCACATCTATGTGCCGGAAAGCTCGCAGGTGCATCGCTGTAATGGTCGCATTTACGACCGCAACGAAGACGGCGATTTCGACATCACCGACAACACGGCGCTTGTTGCTGCCCTGTATCAGCGCAAGCAGGCCACCTACAGCGAGAACCGGATTTTCCCTCACCTTGGGCTTGATGATCTGGATCGAGACCTGATCGCCAAATGCCGCAAGACTGCGACCATCCGCTGGGAAGATCACCCATGGAAAGATCTGGATGATCTGGAACTGCTCAAAAGTGCACAACTCCACCAAACAAGCCCGGACTCTGGCGCAAGCGGCATAACTCTGGCAGGAATCCTGCTGTTGGGAAAACAATTGCCGCTTTTAAATACGCTCCCCCATCACCGTACCGACCTTATCCTGCGCAAGGTGAATCTGGATCGTTACGACGACCGGGATTTCGTCGATGTCAATCTGGTAGAAAGCTACGAACGCATGATGGCTTTCATCCATAAACACCTGCCCGATCCTTTCTACCTGGAAGGCACGATGAGTATCAGTATTCGCGACGCAATCTTCCGAGAAGTCGCGTCCAATCTTCTCATTCACCGGGAATACACCAACGCCTTCCCTGCCAAACTCATCATTGAATACGGTCAGGTTCGCACCGAGAACAGCAGCCGTCCCCACGGCTTTGGTCGGCTCGATCCCGAGACCTTCACGCCGTTTCCCAAGAACCCGGTGATTGCCAAGTTCTTCCGGCAGATTGGTCGCGCCGACGAACTTGGTTCCGGCATGCGTAAAATGATGAAGTACAGTCGGGCATACGGGGGATCAGATCCGGAATTGGTCGAGGGAGATGTGTTCAGAATCGTTATCAAGGTGCCTGAGTTCAGCGAGAAGAAAGCATCCGAAACCCGACAAGTATCCGGCAAGCACCCAGCAAGTACCGGACAAGTCACAGGACAAGTCACAGGACAAGTCACAGGGCAAGTCACAGGGCAAGTCACAGGGCAAGTTATCAACCTGCTTAAAGTGACCCAGGGGGAACAGAGCCGGAATGCATTGATGGAAGCCATGGGACTTAAAGGCAGAGACAATTTCGAAAAGCTCTATCTTCGTCCCGCTCTGGAGGCTGAACTTCTAGAAATGACCATTCCCGATAAACCAAATAGTCGACTGCAAAAATATCGCCTGACGGAGAAGGGAAAAGCTATTGTGGAGAATCAACAATGACAACACAGGATCTCTTTAGCGAAGAGCCAGGCCAGCAGCCGAAGCTCTCCGGCCCGGTGACTTGTCTCGGCATGACCTTCGAGAACGATGAGGCCCGCCGTGCCCACTTTACCGAGGAACTGCGCAAGAAGCTACAGGACCCGGAATTCCGCAAGATCGAAGGCTTTCCGCACGGCCACGACGAGGACATCCTGAATCTGAGCGATCCGCCGTACTACACCGCCTGTCCGAACCCGTGGATTGCCGACTTCATCGCCGAGTGGGAGGCACAAAAGCCGGAACAGCCTGAGGGCTACCACTATCACCGCGAGCCTTTTGCGGCCGATGTGAGCGAGGGCAAGAACGACCCGATTTACAACGCGCACTCCTACCACACCAAGGTGCCGCACAAGGCCATCATGCGTTACATCCTCCATTACACGCAGCCGGGGGATATAGTGTTTGACGGCTTTTGCGGAACTGGCATGACGGGGGTGGCTGCTCAAATGTGTGGCGAGCGCGAAGTGGTGATGTCGCTCGGCTACCAAGTGAAGCCGGACGGCACCATTTTGCTGGAAGAAACGGATGAAGATGGCAAAAAGGTTTGGCGACCGTTTTCAAAGCTGGGCGTCCGCAGAGCAATTCTCAATGATCTCTCACCGGCAGCGACATTCATTGCCTACAACTATAATACGCCAGTCGATGTTGTAACATTTGAGAAAAATGCAAAATGTATTCTCAAGGAGGTTGAAGAAGAGCTTGGGTGGATGTATGAGACGCTGCACACGGATAACAAGACTCGTGGCCGAATTAATTATGTTATTTGGAGCGACGTATTCTCCTGTTCCGGATGCCAAGAAGAAGTGGTGTTTCTTGATGCAGCAGTAAGTGATGATGGCCAAGTATCATCAGATTCGTTTGAATGTCCAAGCTGTAAAGCCACCCTCAGTAAAGCAAGCATCGAAAAAAGAATGGAAAGCGTGCTATCACACGACGGAACCATTGTGGAGCGTGTAAAAAAAGTACCTGTTAGCGTAAACTACAAGATTGCTTCAGGTCGAAAGGAAAAGGGGTTTGCTGATAGCGATCAGCAACTACTCAAAAAGATAGAGCATTATGCACTCCCGGAATATTGGCCTAAAGTTAAACTTAATAAACAGAAAGAGCAGTACAAGCGAGACGCCCTTCATTTGCGCGGAATTGAAACTGCTTCTGATTTTTATACTCGTCGAAACCTTATTGCTCTTGGGGCGTTGTGGAAACGCGCAGCTGGTTCTGGTCAGAATTCTTACGCACTTCGGTATTGGCTCACATCAATCCAGTGGCTTGCTTCAAATATGTATCGCCATAGGAAGGGTGGTGGCGGTGGCCAGCAAGGCAAATTAACCATTCCAAGCCTTGTCCGTGAACAAAATGTTTTCCGCCTTGCAGTCGACAAACTAAAGAATGTGGTTGAACTGGTTAAGCTCATTCAGAATTGTCCAAAGTCGAATGTTATAACTACCGCAGATGCTTCTTCAGCTGGCCTTTCAGTCAAAGACAGTATTGACTACATATTTATAGATCCCCCATTTGGTGGAAATATTTTTTATTCCGACCTAAATAGCATCTGGGAAGGATGGCATTCTGTAAACACAAATGACGCTACCGAGGCAGTAGTTCATCGTGTACAAACAGATAGAACTAAAAAACTTCGAGACTACGCGGAACTAATGAGGGCTGGCTTGTCCCTAGCGTATTTATCCTTAAAGCCTGGGAGGTGGGTTACTGTCGAATTTTCCAACTCCCAAGCATCTGTTTGGAATGTGATCCAAACAAGCATGCAAGAGGCAGGGTTTGTTGTTGCAAATGTTGCGGCATTAGACAAAAAACAGCGTAGCTTTCGTTCAGTAACAAGTCCAACTGCTGTCAAGCAAGACCTTGTCATCTCAGCCTACAAACCCAATGGCGGCTTTGAAGAGCGTTTCCAGAAAGAGGCGCAAACCGAAGAAGGCGTGTGGGATTTTGTTCGCTCTCACTTGAAGTATCTACCTGTTACTAAACGACAGGGCCTTTTGCTTTTGATGGTGCCCGAGCGTGATCCCCGCATTTTGTTCGACCAGATGATTGCGTTCTATGTCCGCAAGGGTTACCCGGTGCCGATCTCCAGCCAGGATTTTCAGATCGGGCTTGTACAGCGCTTCATCGAGCGTGACGGCATGTATTTTCTGCCGGATCAGGTGGCCGAATATGACCGTAAGAAAATGATCTCCGGTGCCCCAAAGCAGCTATCGATGTTCGTCTCCGACGAGGCATCGGCGATCCAATGGCTCCGCCAGCTCATCAAAGAAAAGCCGCAGACCTTCTCCGACATCAATCCGCAGTTCATGCAGCAGCTCGGCGGCTGGAGCAAGAACGAGGCCCAGCTCGACCTGCGCGAACTGCTGAACCAGAACTTCCTCTGCTACGACGGCAAAGGCCAGGTGCCCGAGCAGATCCACGCCTACCTCTCCACCAACTGGAAAGAACTGCGCAACCTTCCCAAGGATGATCCGGCGCTGGTCACCAAAGCCCGCGACCGCTGGTACGTGCCCGATCCCAACAAGGCAGGCGACCTTGATAAATTGCGCGAGAAGGCGCTGCTCAAGGAGTTCGAGGAATACAAAGAGGTCAAGAAGAAGCTCAAGGTCTTCCGCCTGGAAGCTGTACGCGTCGGATTCAAGAAAGCCTGGCAGGAGCGCGACTACGCCGTCATCGTCGCCGTGGCGGACAAGATCCCCAACAACGTCCTGGAAGAAGATCCCAAGCTGCTCATGTGGTACGACCAGGCCGTCACCCGGCTGGGAGGTTGAGCCAACGATGGACATCAATGCCAGTATTATTGATCAGCAACTGACTGGGCTGTTGGAGAAGCATTCCGACTGGCTTCCGGCAGGAGATCCAAACAAGAAACGCTCAGCCGCCTTTGTCTTGCTGTGCATCGCGAACTGTCTCGATATTCCTTTGGAAGAGGCGGTTGATCTGCTGACCGAGGGTGGAAATGATGCCGGAGTCGATGGTTTAGACATTGGCGAGGTTGAGGATGGCGAATTTCTAGTGACCCTGTTTCAAGGAAAATACAAGATCAACAACCTGGATGGTACAGCCAACTTTCCCGAGAATGGCGTCCAGAAGGCGGTCAACACGGTCCAGACACTGTTTGACCCAGCCAAGGAGATCGACCTCAATCCCTTGCTGAAACCTAAGGTGGAAGAGATTCGCTCTCTGGTGCGGGATGGGTATATCCCGAATGTTCGAGTGATGTTGTGTAATAACGGCGCAAAATGGACGGAACAGGCGCAACGCTGGATTGACCAGTCGGGGCTGCCCGAGAAGCAGACGCTTTGGATACATTTCAACCATAACTCAATCGTTGAGATTCTGCGCAGAGCAAAGACCGTTAATGACACGCTCAGGTTGGTGGGCGACGCGGTGTTTGAAAATTTTAACTTCCGCCGTGTGGTGATCGGTAAGGTTCAGGTTTCTGAAATTGCCGAGCTGTTTAACCGACATCATGATCAACTGCTGCAACGTAACATTCGGCGCTACTTGGGGTTGAACGAGAACCGAGTCAACGCAGATATCCACCGCACGCTAGCTGATCCAACGAGTCGCGAAAACTTCTATTTTTTCAACAACGGCATCACGATCATCTGCAACAGTTTTCGTCACAATGCGCTACAGGGTGCGAACTATCAATTAAAATTGGAGAACATGCAGGTGATTAACGGTGGGCAGACTTGCAAGACCATCCAGCAGACGCTGAGCTCACCTGATTTGCTGGCTGATTTTGAGCATACTTATGTCATGGTGCGGGTTTACGAGCTGGCTGATGATGATCAGGGTTTCGTGACCGATATTACCTATGCAACGAATAGCCAGAATCCGGTCGATCTGCGTGACCTTCGCTCGAATGACGAGATACAAAAGAACCTGGAATTGGGAATCAAGGATCTGGGGTTTACTTACAGGCGCCAGCGTGAAGAAGGCGGTGGCGGTTCAAATGTGATTACTAGTTCGATTGCCGCTGAGGCAACCCTTGCGGTCTGGAGGCAGAGACCGCATCAAGCCAAATTTCGACGTAAGGAGCATTTTGGCAAGCTTTATGATCTTATTTTCCAAAATCTCAATGCCGCTCAGGCGATCCTTGCCGTCCTGATTTTTCGTGAAGTCGAAAACGAACGTAAGCGACCTTCAGATGTGGCTCCACCGTTATTCATGCCCTATGCATCCCATTATCTTTCAATGCTCATTGGCACAGCTTTACTTGATGATGAAGGGCTTCGTCTGGAGGACGTGACCCATCGTCACTTTACGCAACTTCAGGAGCGGCTTAGGAATAACGCGGCACAGTATCACACTCAAGCTGTGGCGAAAGTGACCGAAGCGCTGACGCAATGCTATGGAAAGCGAGACATTTCATTGCAGCAGCTCTCTGCAACCTTCCGGCGTGGCGATCTTCTTGAAATGCTTGGTGTTGACGGGGCTTGAGCTTGGAAGTGCTCTGGCACTACAGCAGCCTTCATAACTGCGCCTGCAAGGTCATCGAAGAACAGACCCTGTGGGGGCAGACGGTGTGCCGCGTCTGGTTGCCGAACCAGGACGCAGTGGTGCGCGTACCCCGCTCCGCCTTGCGGCCGCTAAGTGCAGACCTGCAGCCGGAGATCGAGGTCGGGCGCATAGCCTACGTGGCCGCCGCAGCCAAGGTAGCCGAGGTGCTCGAAGGCAGTCTGTTTGGCCATGGCAGCGCCACCGAGGGCCATGTCTTGCTGGCTCCCATGGAGTCCAACGTCATCCCGCTGCCGCACCAGATCCACGCCTTGTCCCGGGCCATCTCAGGCGACCGCGTGCGCTATCTGTTGGCCGACGAGGTGGGCCTCGGCAAGACCATCGAAGCCGGGCTGGTCATGCGTGAGCTCAAGCTGCGCGGGCTGGTTCGGCGAATCCTGGTCGTCTCTCCCAAGGGCATCGCCACCCAGTGGGTGGCGGAAATGCAGACCCACTTCAATGAGCAGTTCCAGCTCGTGCTGGGCGATGACATCGGCACCTTGCAGCGTCTGGCCCCCCAATTTGGAAAGAGCGCTGACCACCGGAACCCATCCTGGTCGATGTTCGATCAGGTCATCGTTTCCCTGGATTCGGTCAAGCCCATGGACAAGCGGCGCGGTTGGACCGCCGAGCGCGTTGCCGACTACAACCGCAGCCGGTTCGAGGATCTGATCACCGCCGGTTGGGATCTGGTGGTGGTGGACGAAGCGCACCGCCTGGGCGGCAGCACCGATCAGGTCGCCCGCTATAAACTCGGCAAGGGCCTGGCGGAGGCCGCGCCCTATGTGCTGCTTCTTTCGGCGACTCCCCACCAAGGCAAGACCGATGCCTTCCATCGCCTGATGAACCTGCTGGATAATGACGCCTTTCCGGATATGGACAGCGTCACCCGCGAGCGGGTGGCTCCGTATGTCATCCGTACCGAAAAGCGCAAGGCGATCGATGCCGACGGCAAGCCGCTCTTCCAACCCCGGCGCACGCAGATGGCCCCGGTGGCCTGGGAGAGCCGTCATCACCTGCAGCAGCTTCTTTACGAAGCGGTGACTGACTACGTGCGCGAGGGCTACAACCAGGCCCTGCGCGAGAAGAAGCGCCACATCGGCTTTCTGATGATCCTGATGCAGCGCCTGGTGGTCTCTAGCACCCGAGCGATTCGCACTACGCTGGAACGGCGGCTTGCCGCACTCAAGGAAGGCGAACAGCAGGCCAGCCTGCGCCTAAAGGAACTGGAGAAAGCGGAGCTGGAAAACGGCACGGAGGGATCGGAAAGCCCAGACGATGAAATGGCCGAACTATATGACATGGATGGCCAGGAGCTGCTCGATGAGCTGCTGAAATCCCAGGTGTCGGCTCTGCAGAGTGAAGGCAGCCATGTCGAGACCCTGCTCGAAGCGGCGGTCCGTTGTGAGCAGGCGGGACCGGATGCCAAGGCCGAGGCGCTGATCGAGTGGATCTACAAGCTGCAAGCCGAGGAAAACGAACCGGATCTGAAGGTGCTGATCTTCACCGAGTTCGTGCCGACCCAGCAAATGCTGAAGGAGTTTCTGGAAGCCCGGGGAATCTCGGTGGTCACCCTGAACGGCTCCATGGCCATGGAGGAACGTGGGGCAGCCCAGGATGCCTTCCGCAAATCGCACCGCGTATTGGTCTCCACCGATGCGGGCGGTGAGGGTCTGAACCTGCAGTTCGCCCATGTCATCATCAACTATGACATCCCCTGGAACCCCATGCGGCTGGAGCAGCGTATCGGCCGCGTGGACCGTATCGGCCAGCCAAAAGCGGTACGGGCAATCAATTTCGTATTTGAAGATTCGGTCGAATTTCGGGTTCGCGAAGTGCTGGAGCAAAAGCTCTCAGTGATCTTCAAAGAATTCGGCATCGACAAGACCGGCGACGTGCTCGACTCCGCCCAGGCCGGTGAGTTGTTCGAGGATGTGTTCGCGCAGGCCTTGGTGAATCCTGACGGCATCGAAACCTCGGTCGATCACACGGTGGCCAGGATTCGCGATGAGATTCAGCAGGTGCGCGAGTCCTCCGCCATCTATGGCCTCTCCGAAGAACCGGATGTGCAGGCGGCTGAGAGGCTGCGCTCGCATCCGTTGCCCCACTGGGTGGAGCGGATGACGGTAGCCTACATCAACTCCCATGGAGGCGCGGCCACCCGCAAGCGCTCCTGGTGGGATCTGAACTGGCCGGACGGCGAGGAGCATCGCAAAGCCGTGTTCAGCGCCCGAGAGGCGGATCGTCTCACCGACGCAACCCTGCTCAATCCTGAAAACAGCCGCGTTCGTGGGCTGGCCATGAACCTGCCGCAGGTCGCGCCAG
This sequence comes from Thiorhodovibrio winogradskyi, assembly GCF_036208045.1. Taxonomy (NCBI): domain Bacteria; kingdom Pseudomonadati; phylum Pseudomonadota; class Gammaproteobacteria; order Chromatiales; family Chromatiaceae; genus Thiorhodovibrio; species Thiorhodovibrio winogradskyi. Next base: position 658,050 of record NZ_CP121472.1, read on the forward strand.
GTCAGCCATTGCCTTGCGTCGCCGTGAGCGGCCTGCCAGCCAGCATCTCCGGGCTTTGGGGGCTGTTTGAGATCCGCCTGCACGCCGGCGTCCAACCAACCGACCAGCCATATCACCAATCCCTGCGCATTCCGCCGATGCGCCGCGACTGGTTCAGCCTGTTCCTGAATCAGGAAGGACAGGTTTTCCTGCCGACTGCCCGCCACATCTGGGACACTCTGGTCAGCACCGACCCCGAGGTGCGTTCATCGCTCGACCAAGACGCCTCCCGAATCGCCTACGCATCTTTGCTCACTGCCGCCGAAGAAGCTGGGCAGACCATTTTCGACACCTTGCGCCAGACGCACCACGACGCCTTAGGCCGCGAGGAAGAACGCGGCCAAACCGCTTTCAGTGCGCGGCGCCGTGCGATTGAACGGCTTGGCCTGCCGGAGGTGCGGCACTACCGCCGCACGCGCTGCGATGCCGAAGAATCCGAATGGCGTCAAGCGCTTGAAACCGCGCGCGCATTGATGCCCGACATTCGCCCTTTGCTGGCGTTGCGCATTACTCCGGAGGAAAGATGACTGCTACTGACAGCGCCCCTGATTGTTGGAAAGGGACAGGCTGCGGTCAAACCGCTCGCGCCTAGTGAATACAAGAATGCCTAGCTGGCGCGACCAGATTCTCAGAGAGTTCGTACCGAACCTGAGCAAGCTGACGCTGGTCGCCGATCCGGATGCGCTGCTGACGGAAGAGCGACTCGCGGTGGCGTTGCGCCAACGCGGATTCGAGCTGATCGAGTTCACCGATCCGGTTGAGTTTCGCTATGTCTATGAGTCGGGTTATAGGTCGGTCTGGGATCGTGGCGAGCAAACAGACTTGGTGGTGATCCTGCGCGCGGCTGACGATAATCTGGAATCGCTGCCGTTCGATCTTCTTCAGGCCGGGCGAACGCTGGCATTCGACTTAGGATCCATTTTCCCGCAGCTGAGCTATCCGGTCATCGAGACGCTGGATCGGGGGCTGCTCGATGCTCTGTTTGCTGCCCAACAGCAGGGACCTTCAGATCGCCTGGGTGACAATGCCACGCGGGATTTTATCCTCCGACACGTCTTTGGCGTCGCTGCGGAGCTGGTGACCACCGACGCGGATCTGTTGCGCGCATTACTGCGCTTGCATTATTCCAACCCGTCATCTTCGGCATCCCCGCGCCTGCCATCCGCGCTGGCTGAACGCTTGATCGCGGTCTTTAAAGCCCAGGCCAGATTCAGCGACTGGCCGTTGGAGCACCTGTTGCCCGACGCGGAGGCCTTTTTTGCTTTCATGCAGGAACGCTGGCCGGTCTTTGTCGCTGGTTTGGCGCAGGGTGATCAGGTCGCCGAGCCGAGGTTGGTGCCCGTCGCTAGTCAAGGCGGATTCCAATACCCCGGCCCTGAGCACCTGCCTTTCGATCATCACGATATCCGCGTCTATATCGACAATCTCTTTCTTGAAGGTCGGCTCACACCCATCCTGACCAACAACATCGAGCTGCCGTCTGACTCCTGGGTGCGCAGCGGTCTTTTGCGCGCTGCGGTCGATGACGAGGCGATACGCATGGCGCGACTGTTTGATCGCGTCGCGCAGGAATGTCCGCCCGCGGATGCCCGGCATAGCGACTGGATCAGCTTTGCGTTGTTGTGGGCTGAGTTGAGCGCCAAGGTTCACGCCAGCACCCAAACCGAGCCGCGCCGGCAATGGCAGACAATAGCCACGACCATCAACAGCCGTTTTGTCGACTGGCTTGCCGACCACTATGCCAGTCTCATCAACCTGCCGCCGACCGAACCGGCCATGCTGCATCAAATGCCGCGCCGGCTGGCACGGGAGATGGAGCAAGAAGCTCCGCAGACTCCGGGCGGCCAGCGGGTGGCGCTGATCGTGGTCGATGGACTGGCGCTGGATCAATGGGTCGGCCTGCGTCCGCTGCTGCACCAGCAAACCCCGGCGCTCGTCATGCGCGAGTCGGCGACCTTCGCCTGGATTCCGACCCTGACGTCGGTGTCCCGGCAAGCCATCTTCGCCGGCAAACCGCCGCGCGCCTTTCCGGATTCCATCCACAGCACCCATCGTGAGGAGAAGCTATGGACGCAGTTCTGGGAAAGCCAGGGGCTTTCGCGGCTGGACCTGGCGTTTCAGCGGGGTCTGGGCGACGGCGATGCGCGCTCCGTCTTGGGCGATTTGATCCATCCTCGCAAGACGCGCGTGGTCGGTCTGGTTGTCGATAAAGTCGATAAGATCATGCATGGGATGCAGCTTGGCGCGGCCGGCATGCATCAGCAAATCCAGCAGTGGTGCCAAACCGGCTTTCTCGCTGGGCTAATCGATCAATTGCTCGACTGGGGTTTTGCCGTTTGGTTGACCGCCGATCATGGCAACCTGGAATGCCAAGGTCAGGGGCGGCCCAACGAGGGGGTGGTGGCGGAAACGCGCGGCGAACGGGTGCGGGTGTATCCATCACCTGTGCTGCGTTCCCCGGTCGCGCAAGCATATTCCTTTGCGCGCGAATGGCCGCCGATTGGTCTACCAGAGCACTATTACCCGTTGCTGGCCGGTGATCGGCATGCCTTCGTTACTCAAGGGGAAACCATCGTTGGGCATGGCGGCGCGGCGATTGAGGAGGTCATCGTCCCGCTGATTCGCTTCGAGCGGCGGATGGCAGGGTAAAGGGAGCGGCGCGCGCATGAACGGACGTCACCAGGCCATCGGCATCAAGCAGGTCATTCGCCTGGACTGGATGCAGCGCACGGCCAACCTGCTGTTGGCTGGCGTGGATGCCAAAGCGATTCGCATGGAATTGCACGAGGCACTCAATCGGGAAACCGATGGCCAACGCAGCGCCCAGACTCGGGCTTTTGCCGTCAATAACCTGATGACCATCTGGTGCTCCGCCGATGCCGAGCTTGGTCCTTTTCGCGCAGCCGTGCTGGAGATGCTGCGCCAAGATCCCAAGAGTGGCCTGGCACTGCATTGGGCCATGATCTCAGCCGCTTACCCCTTCTGGTTCAATATCGCCCGCCAGACCGGACGTTTGCTAGCGCTGCAGGATCAGGTCACCCAGGCACAGATCGTCGCGCGGCTGAAGGAAAATTATGGCGACCGGCAAACCGTAAGCCGTTACGCGCGTTTTGTCATTCGCTCCTTCGTTGACTGGGGCGTACTCCAGGATGCCCCAGTCAAGGGTTGCTACGAACAATCGGGACCCATCGCCTTTGATGATCGGGGACTCGCACTCTTGCTGTATGAATCCGCGCTGCTAGCGAGCCCGGAGGGGAAAGCCTCATTGGCCCGACTGGCGAATGAGCCGGCATTTTTTGCATTCAAACTCCCCCTTCTCTCAGGAGGGCTGCTCTCCGAGTCCCGCGCCCGACTGGATGTCGTCCACGGCGCTTTGGATGATCAGATGTTGGTCCGAAAACCAGGATGATGCGCTTCATTTTTTCACTTCTCGCGACGTGGCTGCCGCTGAACATTCCCAAATGGACGTTGCTTTATGACAGCCAACGTCCAAGATGGCCGGGAACTCTAAACCGAATATTCCGAGAATGCACGTTTAGTGCAAAAGCCACGCGCCCTCATTGGCGGTAGATGCCCTGAGTGCATGCGGTCCAAGCCCTGAGTATCAAACAAGCGGCAAAGCACAATGGCCACCATCATCCCCTCCGACCTGACACGCCTCGCCCTGAGCGGCGCCCATGAGCCGGAGATCGCCACCCTCGCCGTCCTGCAAAATCGCCTACCCGCTGCCTACACCGTCTTCCATGGGGTGCATTGGACGCGTCAGTACAAGGGCCGCACCCTGTATGGCGAGATCGACTTCGTGGTGCTGAACCGCGCCGGGCAGGTGCTGTGCATCGAGCAAAAGAACGGTCCGCTGGAAGAAGCCGATGGGCAGCTGATCAAGCACTATGGCGACAACCGCAAGAATGTTGGCGTGCAGATTCAGCGCTCGCTCGACAGCATCCGCGACAAGTTCACCTATCAGCTCGGCAAGCAGCAGCGCCTGGAGCTCGAGTATCTGATCTACTGCCCGGACCATGCGGTGCGCCAGCTCAATGCAGCGGGCCTGGATGTCGAGCGGATTGTCGATGCCTCCCAGCGCGAGCGCCTGGCCGAGCGCATTCAGGCCATTCTGCCGCCGGGGCCGGCAAGCCAGGATGCGCGCGCGCAACAGGTGGCGGGGTTCTTCCGCCAGACCTTCGAGGTAGTGCCGGATGTGCATGCCTATATCGGGGAGCAGGAGCGGCGCTATACCCGCCTGTCCCATGGCCTGCTTGATGTGCTGGCCAATATCCGTATGCGCCAGTTACGCCTGCATGTGCTGGCCACCGCCGGCAATGGCAAGACCCTGGTGGCACGGCACTTCTTCGATGACTGTCTGGAGCGCCGCCAGCGGCCGCTGTTGTTGTGCTTCAACCGACCGCTGGCGGAGCGGCTGAAGCATCTGGTCGGGCGCGGCGGGATGGTGGAGACCTGGTATGGCTTCTGCGATCAGTTTCTGCGCTCGCGTGGCGCGCCGCTCAATTTCGATGACATGCGCACTGATCCGGCCTTTTGGACGGCGGCGGCCAAGCAGGTGGAAGAACAGGCGCTGATGCAAGAGCCGACGGATGACTGGCGCTTCGACACGCTGATTGTCGATGAGGCGCAGGATTTCGAGGGCGACTGGTTCGAGGCGGTGCGGCTGTTTCTGCGCGAGGAGGCGGCCATGCTATGGCTGGAGGACCCGAATCAGAATGTCCGCTCGACCACGCCCATGGCGTTGCAGGAGCAGGACTTCGTCGGTTTTCAGTCGCTACTGAATTATCTCTCGCCGGAGACCATCGCGCGCTTTATCCGCCAGGCGCTGCCAGAGTTTGTATTCACGGGCGCGAATGATCTGCCAGGGCTGGGGGTGCATGTGACGCCCTATCAGGAGTCAACTGAGCAACCGAAACTGATCGGGCGCATCGTCGGGCAACGGCTGAAGCAGCGCTTTCGCCCGCAGGATATCGCGATTCTCTCCTGCCGGGGTGTCGGCAGCACAGCGATGAAGGACTGCACGCGGGTCGGCAATCATACCCTCAGGCGCTTTACCAATACCTACGACCTGCTCGGCAATCAGATCTACTCCGACGGGCAGATTTTGTTCGACTCCGTGAGGCGGTTCAAAGGCCAGCAGGCAGCGGCGGTGATTCTGGTCGATGTCGACCCGCGCGAGACCGATCTTCAGCGCGAGCTGCAGGTGCTGTTTTGCGGTCTTACCCGCGCGACCGTGCATCTAGATGTGGTCTGCGCGGAGAGCAATCCGACGGTGCAGGAGCGGATTTTTCCGTTGGCTTGAGCACAGACAACGCAAGCCAACCAAGTGCCCCGTCAAAGCCCTGATACCGCTGACGGATTCTCAACCAAAATACCCTATAACCCGGCGGACATACTCCCGCGTCTCCCGATACGGGGGAATCCGGTTGCCATATTTCGCCACCGCACCCTCGCCAGCATTATAGCCGGCGAGTGCCAGCCGGATGTCGCCGTCAAAGCGGTCAAGCAGGAAGCGCAAATAGGCCACACCGCCGCGAATATTCTGCTCGGGATCCCAGATGTCGCGCACGCCAAAGCGCCTGGCGGTCGCCGGCATCAGTTGCATCAACCCGCAAGCACCGGCAGGCGATTTCGCGTTTGGCCGGTAAGCCGATTCGGCGCGGATAACGGCATGGACGAGATTGGGGTCGATGCCATGGCGGCGGGCTTCGGCGATGATTAGCGGCGCAAAGCGCGCCCGTCGGGCTTTGATGGTCCCGGAGACGGGTTCATGCGCGGTGACGGCGCTGATACGCCGGATTTTCGGGACAGGAGGTGCCGTGCTTTCGACATGATGTCTCCCTGCCGTCCTTGCTGTCTTGGTTTGTCGCAGTAAGCTTCGACGCAGCTCCCAGGGACTGAGCGAGCGCTCGAAGCCCAGTTCGCGCAGTGGTTGATCCATTCCGGAGACGGGAGGAACGACGATTCCAGCCAGAATAAAGGCGGCCACCAGGTGGCGGCCGAAAAGCGCGCTATGGGATCGAAGTCGTCTTGGTCTTGGAATGATCTTTTCGGGCGATCGTTGTTTTGCGATTGATCTCACGGGTGTTGGCTGCTCGTCAAAATGACATGGCCCCGACACTAGCAGGGCCTTGTCAGGCGAGCAGCACGGAATGACGGCCATTGAGGGCGTCTTTCCTGGCAATGACATCCTGTCGTCATCCTGTGATCGTAGTTCGCTGACCGAGGCCGACAACCGCTCAGGCCGCCTGGCGTTCCAAGGGTGTTTCACCCGGCGTTCCGCGGCCCTGATGCCCGAGCAGCAGGATTCGGCGGCCTTCAAGGCGAATTCGACCGTCCGCAGCCAGGCGCCCCAATGCCCGACTGACGGTCACCCGTGCACAGCCGATGCGCTGGGCGAGCAGATCACGTCCCACCTTGACCAGGGTGCCCTCCGGATGCGACATGGCCGACGACCAAGCGGCGGCCTCGTGGAGCGCATCGAGCAGCCGTTTCTCGGTTGGGACCGCGTGGGCGCGATGATGACGCTCGGCCAGGTCGAGCCAGCAGCGCGCATAGGACTGGAGCATTTCATCGCGCAATGGCTGATTCAGTTCGATTAACTCGCCGACCAACAGCGACCGCAGCTGCTCGACCTCGATGGTCAACACCCGCGTCAGTCGGTTTGCCCGGAACCACAGCGTCGGCGGCGGCGCATCCAGCAGCCAGTTGTTGCCGCCGAACCAATGCCCCGCATCGACCGGGTGCATGCTCAAGCCATTGTGGCGCTCGCCCGCCCGCCAGGTCAGCTGTAACTGCCCCATGAGCACGAAGCCGATGCACTGTCGGGTGATTGCTGGGGCGAGAAGATCCCCGGCCATCAACTCGGTCACATGACCATGGGGTTCGAGCGCGCGCTGCACCGGGCTCAGACGCCCAGGCGGTGGATGCAAGGTGGTGATCGTTGCTTTGCTCATGCGGCCAGCCTCTCTGTTTGTTTTGTCATCAAAACGACGGAAGGCCCCTGACGGCGCGCATCCAGGGTCAGTTGAATCAGCCCTTCCCGCACCAGTCCATCGATGGCCGCGCGCAGGGTGCCAATGGTGAACCCGGTCATGTCTTCGAGTTGCTTCAAGGTCGTGTCCCCCTCAACGCCATCGATCAGCGCCAGCAACAACAGCTTCTCGCTCGGCGGGCGCCGGGACATCCACACCCACTGCCGCCAGCTGTCGTGGTTGAGCCCATCCAGGAGGGAACGCAGGCCCTGACTGCCCATGTCCAGGACCGCCGCCAGTTGTGCCAACACCGCCGGCTCCAGGACGGCATCGCCGTTCTCGATTCGCGAAATCCCCGATTGCGGCAAGCCGACCCGCTCGCCCAGCTCCCGTTGAGTCAGCCCCATGGCCAGGCGGGCACGACGAATCAACCGCGACGGCGCATCGGCTTGGACCACCGGCGTCGGGTTGTGACAAGGAACGACTCGCTTCACGGCTCTTCCCCCCCTTGTTGCGACATTACCCTAGTATTTTAGATGGAATTGACCCGTGGATAAATTACATCTTATTCATGTTGCGCCTTGGTCTTGAAAATCCGTTGACTCGCAGACCGTGAATCAAATGATGTGTACCGAATCAGCCCGTAAAACGATGATCTTTCGGTGCTGCATCCAGCCGACATCCCGGCTAGCCTGAGCTTTTGGTACCAAAGCGGAGGTTACCCGATGGCCCAGGTCTCACAGACGCACAAACACGCTTTTTCCAAGCCCGTTCTCGACCAAACCGTCACCATTCACAGTCAGAATGCTCAGTATGTCTTGCAACGCGGACGCTCTTTTGTTCTGGTGGTGCGGGCGCTTTATGGCATCTCGGTGGTGCTACGCATCATTGGCGATGACGCTGACATGGACCAGATCGAGGCGCTGGTCTCGGAGCGCATCGGGGCGGTGGCGCAGCGGCTAACCGAAGAGCAGGCCAGGCTGAAACAGCTCGCCGATGGCGAGGGCGGCGTGCCGGTGCCGCGCTACACCCATCCCCGCGAAGTCACTTTGCAGCTGTCCTCACCGGCGTTGGCGCAGTATCTGCGCTTGATCGTGCGTCTGGATCAGACGCTGATGCTGCTCGATGGGCTGTGGTTCGCGGGGCTGATCTCGAACAAGCAGCGCAAGGATGCGACCCATGATCTGCGTCGGCTGGTCTATGGGCTAGGGCGGGAGCTGATCGATCTGGAACGCCGGGCGCGGGACTCGGCGGTTCGGCGCGGGCAGGCGGACGCGCTTCAAGAAGCCGATGGCGACGCGATCGGCGCGACTTTGGTCTCGGGGTCTTTGGTGGATGTTGACGACTCCACGAAGGCGGATGCAACTGACACCGACGTTGCCAGCGCTAACGATGCATCAGCGCCCGCCAGCGACGACACCAATCAAACTGCCAGCGACGACTGACCCTCAAACCTGTACTACAGCACTCAGGGCAGATCCGCCCGGATCTGCTCCCGCAGGGTTCCGGCGGCATCATGGACGATGTCACCGCCATTGAGCCCCTCGGCGCGCAGGACACTGCGCTCGGCCGCGTCCGCCCGGGCGCCGGTGCTTAACTCAGAGCCGGTGCCCGTCAGCGTTTCAATATCCAGATCGGCCGCTATCGGATACTGCCCAGACTCAGCCAGGATGGCCAGCCACTCGGACAGATCAATCCGCTCCCAATCCAGGCGTTCCATCTCCTGCAAGCTCAATCTGGAGCAATCCGGGTTTTTGGCACTGCCCCAGCCATGGCCGCTCTGTGCCCGCGCCTGTTCGTTGATGATCCGCGCAAGCGGGCTGTTGAAGCAGCAGTAGCTTTTGCGCTTTTCGATGCACAAGCCCAGGATGTCGCTCTTGCAGTAGCTGCCGACGTAATGGCAGGAGCGCAATTGACGTTTGGCGCCCAGCTCGAACTCATGCTGCTCGCATTTCCAGATAATGCGGATCAGGATCATGACCAGGGTATAGATCATGCAAGCGGTCATGATCCAACTGAGCGTCGTGCCGAGCAGTCCTCCGAGCTGCAACTGTCCCGCTTGCACCGTGCCGCCGACCACTGCCGGCCCACCACCCGAGGTAACAAAAAGCGCATTGGCGGCGGCATCGCCGAAGATGTTTGCCACCCACTGCGCAGTCTGGCGCATGACGGCCTGCTTGGCGGCATCCAGAGACAAGCGAGCCGCGCCCTCGCTGGCCGAGGCAGCGGTCTTGCCCATCAGGTTGTTGGCGGCAGTCGTGAAGGCATCGGTGACCGCATCCCAGCTATTCACCAACGGATCACGCAGTACCTCCCAGCTGCCGCGCAGGGCATAGCCGGATTCGGAGGCCATGATGGCGGCATCGACCTTGGTCACCATAAACATCAGCTGGATGTAGTCGACCAGGAAAATGCCCTGCGGGGTCTCGCAGCAATCCACGACGCCGCCGACGGCTTGCTTGCACTGGGCGGCAATGCCTGAGAAGACCTCGCAGTGACCCGGCGCGGTGCAGTTAGAATCGAGTAGCACGAACTCGGCGGCTTGCAGCGCGGCGGCGGCCTCGGCAAAGTCATCGGACTGCTCGTAGGTCAGATCCAGGCAGTCATCGCCCAGACAGCGTACCGGGCCGGCGCAGGTGACATCGGTCTCGCGGGTTAGGGTGGGGATGTCTGACGTGCTTCCGCAATCGAAACGCGATTCGGTGACATAGCACAGGCCATGGGGATCGCGGGCTCCTTCGACGCAGGCGGATTCGACAAACTGGCACGCCGGGTCATCGACCAGCGGGCCGCAGTCATCGGCGATGTCGCCTGGGTTGAAAGGACAGTGCCGCTCGCCCTGGGGGTCAGTCCAACAGTCCATTTCTCCCGCATTGAACCCGGCGCAATCGGCCTCGATGGCGATCTCGCGGCAGAAGGGACTGAGCCAGGGGACGGGCGAGGGGCCAAAATCTGCAGCACAGATGCGCACGCCAAGCGCGCTGTAACAGCCGTCCGCATCGAGCGCTGGCGCGCCAATACAGTCCGCGCTGCCGGAACAGAACGCACCAGGACGCATGGTTTCGGCCAGGTGAATACAGGCGCGTGTCGCGTCCCAAACTTGCTCGGTAAGTGGGCGAGGGGTTAATGCAATGCGCAGGCGGATTCGCACCGCGCCGTCGGCTTGGTGCCACTGCCCGGCCTCGGTTGCGAAACGCGCGACATTGCGCAACTGGAATGACCCGCCACGGCGCAAGGATACGGTGTGGTCCTGATCAACCAGGGGGCGGCGGCGGATTGGCGTGCCCGAATCCAGGCTGGTGTCGGCATCCAGGTACCCTGGAAAGCGCAGTTCCCAGACCTGTTCCATGGCGCTGAGGCGGCAATCGGCATCGCAAACGGCGCTGGGATCCGCGTCCCGCGCGGTCAGGGAGACACCGATGCGCTCGACCCGGGTCGGTTCGCTGATCGCGATACTGAAGGTGTGTGGTGATGGGAACCCGCAGGTGTCGCAGGACGGCAGCGGATCAGAGCCCGGAATATCAAACACCACCTCGACACAGCCATGGCCACAGGTGATCAGCTCCGCACCACCTGTAACAGAGACACTGGTCTCCGCCGGTGGCAGTGTGTAGGTGTGGCCAATGCGGCAGGAGCCACCCTGTTGGACCTGCTGACAAGTCTCGATCTCGGGGAGATGGGCCTGGCGCGTGCCGCCGGTGAACGCCGTCTGCACCGAGCAGTCGGTGAAGGTCGCGGTCATCCCGGCCATGTCCGCCATCAGCGGGTCGGTCTGGGACCAGAGGGGATCACCGCGCAGGTCGATGTCCGAGACGCCGAAACCGCCATGCAGGCTGTCAAAGGCCGATCCGTGGGCGGAATCGGTCTGCAGCAGATCGGCCTGGACCGCCTGGCCTTGCGCGCCAAGACCCGCCGCGTTGCCATAACAAGCGCTGAAGTCCGCCGCTGAAGCTGCGGAGGCCCCCGGGAACAGCCCTTCGATGGCGAGCGCATCCGTGCCGCCATGACCCGGAAAGACCAGGGTTCCCCCGTCGATCTGGGGTAGCACGAAGACGCCGATTTCAGAGGCCCCGAACGCCTGTCCCTCTCGCCCCAGATCGGCCAGTTCATCGCCCCACACCAATGCCCAGGGTGTCCAGGCCACGGCCAGACTGACAAGGGATGCCAACAGGCGGTAGGCCGGCGAGCGCGGGTGGGCTGCGTGAGATCGTTTAGCGTTCAACAGATCAGACTCAGAAGGTCGCACAGCAGTCCTGCCATCGCCAGAGAATGTAGAGGTGGTCCTCACCCGGTCCCGGATAGGTGCGATGGATGCCCCAGCGGAAGGGACTCTCGCCGATCACATGGCTGCTGTTGGCCTCCGGCAGCGGGTAGAACATGGAGAACTTGTATTGGCTCTTGGGCATGAAGGGCGCGATGGGCGCCTTGCATAGTGCCCCGTCGCCCATGGTGCGCCGCGCGAATCCGCGACGATGCAGCGCCGCCATGGTGCGGGTGGCCGAGAGCGAGGTGGCTCTGGGTCGGGAGCCCAAGGTTGGCTGCGCGCCGGCGAAGGGATAGAGCAAGCCCCAGGTGCCGGCGCACCAGAACAGCTCATCGAGCGGGATGCCAGCGGTGGCCGAGACGCCGTCAGCCAGGCAGGCCGCGAGCGCCGGCGGCGAGGACAGCCAGGCCACCTCGGGGTGGGTGAAGAAGGCCAGCTCGGAGTGGTTCCAGGTCGGATCGAGCTCGGAGAAATGCAGGATATCCAGCTCGCTGAAGCCGTCCGGATTGCAGCGGTCGTCATAGAGCAGATCGAGCATCACCAGCAACGGGAAGGCATAGACATGGACGTTGTAGAAAGCCGCGTCGCTGCTGTCCTCTTCGCTCTGCCCGCCGCTGCCGAGCAGGCGCACATCGCCGAACGGCAGCCGAATGCCACCCAGGGCCGGCGCGCAGGTGGGATTGCGCACCATCTCGATGATGCGCGCGGGTTCCCACATCCCGATGGTGAAACCGGGCTTGGGGATACCGAGCGGATCGGGACAGACGCAGACCACTTGGTTGGTCGCGCCAGCGGGAATGTGGCCCCCGCCAATGGGCACCCCGGCGATGCGCACCGGGAACAGACAGGACCAGCAGACATCGGTGATGAGCTTCTCGCTCAGCAGTTCGGCGTCCGGGCAGGTGGCGTCGTCGGCCTGGGCTGGAACCGTGACGCTGGTGAGCAGCGCCATTCCAGCCAGGCATTGAAGAACGGAGCAGTTCATGGGGTCTCGCTCCTTGCCATAGCCGGCTTGACTTGACCCATCATCGCCACTTCCCGCACCCGGAACTGCCGTCCCACCGCCTCGACGATGGCGGGAACCCTGTCCAGGGAGAAGCGTTCACGGATCTCCGGGGTGAGCAGATAAACCCGACGGTCAAGTTGCTCCATCACCTGCGTCAGTTCGTTCCAACCGCCTTCGCGGTGGAGGCCGGTCAGCAGGAAAGTCGTTGGCTTGTCTGACGGTTCATTCGCGAGCGATTGCGCGAAGGCCAGCTGGCGACTGTCCGATGCATCGAAGATCACCAGGCGCTGGGTGAAGGGAAGCTTGTCCAGCGGATTGACTGAATCCCCCGCTCGGACCAGCAGCGTGCCATCGGGTAGATGCACATCCGCCCCCGCCGTGATGGTCGGATCGATCCAGCGTTCGCGTTCTTCACCTGCTGCGGGGAGGGTCTCGAAGGCCAGCCGGTCGAAGGCACGCTGGACCGCCCGTTCGCCCAAGGTCTTGAAGTCCAAAAGCGCCAGTCGTTGATGGATTAGCTCCAGAATGTCCTGCTCGGCGATCGCGCGGATGGGGCCGCGCACCCCAAGGTCGCCGGTCTTGCCCTCGTCCAGGGCGGAACGCAGCCAATGAATGCTGGCCAAGCCAGAGACGCGCGCGAGTTCTGTTCCGTCGGGTCCAGTCGCGACCAGGGTCGGGACGGATTCGATGCCATGCTCCCGAAAGGGCGTCGGATCGAGCAGGACGGTCGGCTGCGGGTCGATGTCCTCCAGCAGCGGGGTCAGGCTCGCCATGAAATCCAGCAGCGACTCGTCCTCGCCAATCCCGCGAAACAGGATTCTGGTCTCCGGCTGACCGGCGGCGAACAGGAACAGGTCGCGCAACTGAGACTCGCCGAGGGCGCGGGAGGCGAACAGGGTGAAGGTGATGGCCGGAGGATGATTGGCGTCGGCAACCGAATCGGCGGCGCAGGATTCGGTTTCCTCCTTGATGATTGTCCTCGCCCGCTCGGCAATGGCTTCGGCGTCCGCAGCAAACCCGCGCGACTGCGCATTGGCTTGCTGAAGCCAAGCCGGCAGCGGCTGGCCGTCGATGTCCGACAGAATCCCATTGGCGCGGGCCAGAATTTCTTGGAGCTCGGCGTCGATGTCGGCTGACGGCGACTCTTGATCGGTAGCCCATACCGCGCTGACCACAGCCAGCCCCCCGGCCAGAAATCCCAGCGCCGCAACGCGGCTATTCAGGACCAGGCGCATCCACTCAGAACAGCGCATACGCCCTCCCGATCACCTGGCTGTTCGGGAGCACGCCCCAGTAGCGCGAATCGAAACTGTCGCGTGTGGCCCCCATGACCCACAGAAAGCCATCGTGGATGGTCAGTGACCCAACCAGGAAATCCGCGACGGACAATCCCAGCGCCTTGGCCAGCGCTGGGTCGCTTTGCGGCTGCATGATGCCATTGATCAACGTCCCGTCCGCCGTGACCGCTACCTGGTCACCCGGCATACCGGCCACGCGCTTGATGATGGTCTGCTCGCGACGGAAGTACGGCGCCATCGCGTCGGTCGCCCTGAAGGCGATGAGCTGATCGCGCTGGATGTCCCGGTCAAAGGTATCGATTAGGTACCAGCGATACGGCGGCAGGCATTGACTGATCTGGTCATCAATGCCGATGCGGTAGCGCGCGCAGCCATAGCCAATCAGAATCAAAATCGCCGTCAGCACCAGCAGGGCTTTCAGCGCAAACCGATCCCAGGTTTCGAGGCTGGGTTTGGGCTGGGATTTGGATATGAGCACCGACCCGATCATGGCTTGACCTCCGTCGGCTGGAGGAAAAGCGCTTCTGGCGCGGCCAGAACGGCCTGATCGTCCAGCACCAGAAAGCCATGCTCTGCTAGCCGCTCAGCTAGCGTCCGAATCGCCGCTCCGTCCTGTCCGCCGCGCAGCCAGTCGGCGACCGACAGCACCAGGATCGAGTTTGCTGGATGGTCTTGATTTACCGCCATGCGGTCAGCAACCAAGCCCCCAATCAGCCCACCAAGAACAGCCGTTAGAACAGGAACAGTCAGCCGGGGATTGATCCACTCCGAGCGATCTTGCTTGCCCTCAGCCATGCCCACGCTCCCACAGCAGCCGCCGGATCGCGCCGACCACATCCAGTCCCTGTTGTCGCAAGCTCTCCAAGGCCGCCACATCCTGCGGCGAGGTGCTGTAAAGCAGCCGTCGGAACGGATCGACCACCAGCCGGCCGATGCCGCCACCCAGGGTCGTCAGGCAGAAGATTTCCGAGTAGGCGCCGGGGACGGTGTGGACCGTCTTGAGCAACTCGGCCGCTTCGATGGGAATCGGCAGGCGTTTTTCCTGCGCCAGTTGATCGATGCTCTGGGAGGGCTGGGCCAGCAGGAAGGTATTGGCGCTGTTCTCGGCAATCGCCCGTCCGACAGGGTTGGCATAGAGGTCCGCCAGCGACTGGGTGACCGTCACCGCCGCACCGCCGTATTTGCGGAACCGCCGGTAGCCCGATTCGATGAAGCGCCCGACATCGCCCTGGGTCAGCAGATCCCAGGCCTCGTCGATCACCACCAACTTCTGCTGGCCGCGCTCGCCGAGATACATGGCCTGCTGGATCTGGTAGATCAGCTGGAGCAGAACCACTTGCTGCAAGTGTCGGCGGCTTTTCAGCTCCTCCAGCTCCAGCACCACCAGCGGCGCGGTGAAGCGAATGCTGTTCGCGCCATTGAAGAAGCGCCCATACTCGCCCTGACTGGTGAAGGCATAGAGCTGGCGGCCGACATCCTGCAACCGGGGGTCGTCTTCCCGGAGCAAGGCCTCGGCAATGGCATCCACCGTCATCTTCGGACCCAGGGCATCCCAGACCTGCTTGAGCACCCGCTTCAGTCCTGCCGTGCGATAGTCCCCCAGCGGCTCGGTCGGCGCCGCCATGGCGGTGATGATCGCCAGCACCACATCGGCTTCCTCCTCCCAGCGCTGGACCAGCTCGAAGGGATTGATGCAGAGATCAGAATCCGCCTGGAAGGCGATGAACTGCCCGCCCAGCGCCTCGCAGACTTTCTGATAACTGCGCCCGACATCGACAATCCAGCAGCGCGCGCCGGCGCTGAGCGAAGAGGCAATCAATTCATTGGTGAAGAAGCTCTTGCCCGCGCCGGAACTGGCCGCCACCACCGCGTTGTAATTGCTGGTGGAGTCAAACAGCGACAGGTTCATCAGCTGTCCGCTGCGCGAGAGCAGGTTGACCACAGGCGTGGGCGTGCCTTTCCAGTCACCGAAGACCGGCAACAGGGCCACCGCATGCCGTGCGGCCAGCGTGCGGTAGCGCATCATGTCGCGAATCGCCCGGCAGTCCATGCCGAAGGGCAAGGCCTGAAGGAACAAGGGCAGCACGAAGTAGCGATCACGCATCAGCTGAAAGCCGAGCTCGCGCCAGTAGGTGATGGCGTTGGAGGCCACGGCGGATGCCTCGGCGGGACTGGAGAACAGCACCAGGCTCAGGTAGCACTGCACCGGGCGGTCACCCTGGTCCAGGGCCGCAAACAAGGCATCGAATCCGAGCTTGCGCGAGACCAGTTCCGGCATGAACTTCGCCAACGGCCCATAGGCGGTGTTGGTCGCCCACTGGCGCTGACCTTTCATGCGCGCGCGCAGGCGTTCCTGGTCAGGGAAATACAGATTCAGCGTGACCAAAGCGTTGTGGCGAATGCCGCGCGTACCGGAGAGGGGATCGCCCAGATAGCGCGCCGCCAGGCCAAAGTGGACCTGGTCCGGATAGCGCTTGCAGGAGAGAACCTGCACGCGGGTCTCCCCGAGGGTCAGCCCATCGGCATCGACCTCCAGGGCATGGTCATAATCGAGCAGCTGTTCGCGCAGAATCCGGGTCGGGTCGCATTCCGGGGCAATGCGATGGCACCAGGAGGCGTCCTCGCCCCAGTTGAGCAGTGTTCCCATCAGCCGGACATAGTTCTCGGCAGTGAGTGCCTGCGGACGCAGCCCGGCGGTGCTCAGCATCTGCTCGGTCTCGGCGCGATGCTCGATGGCCTGGGAAATTTCGGCCGCGTTCGGCAGCTGGGCGCTAATCGGCACTTTCACCCCGACGAAGACGCGCAGATCGCGCACTCGCACTTCGGTGCCAGGAATAATGGGTTCGCTCACGCCGGTGCGCAGAAACTGCGCGCGCTCCTGGGTCGCTTCACGCAGGACGCCAGGGTCCAGATCCAGGCGCAGTCCGAGCATGACGGCCAGGGATTGGTCGATATCCGGGGTGGACCAGAGGGCGACCTGCATTTGGGTGCCGGCGGGCCAGTCCTGATTGAGCAGGACCGAGAGCCGCTCGGCATAGGATGAATCAGCACCGGCCAGCGGGGTACAGAGAAATCCGTACCCCAGGGTCTGGTCGTCGTGTTGGAACAAAAAACAATCGGGGGCGAAGGCGAGCGGGCTGAACAGGTTCGCCGCGCGCTCGCCCTGAAATTGACGGGCGGGATGGGTCATGGCTGGTCGGGGGCCTCTTGCTGGGGCTTATAGGTCAATTGAATCCGCGGCGGCTCGGCGCTCAGCAGCCAGGCGCGACCGAGTGTGATCAGTTGACGCGCGCGGGCGGGTTTGCAGGGGGCGAGAAAGCGGCCTTGGTCATCCAGCACCGCCACGGCCGATGGCCGGCATCTGGTCCCTCGTTGGTGTCGCATGGTTGGAATGGCCTCGCTGAATTCGGGGATTGGAACGGGTTGTGAATTCATTGGGAGGCGGTTTCCCGCCCAGGCTCGGCACGCCTTGGTCCTCACAAGGGCCGGTCAGTCAGCACGCGATGCTCAGACGATGGGCAAGGTGGCGGAGACCACCGCATCGACGATGTCGGGAGCCATGAACAGGCCCAGCCCGGCGGCAATGCCGATGGCGAAGGACATGATCGACTGGCGCGCGACACCGGCGATCAGCCCGACGATGATGAAGGACACCGCGATGATCCGGCCGAGCAGACCGGTCATCCAGCCGATCAGCATGTCGTAGGTGGCCTGGAACTCGGTGCCGCCGGCGCCGGCCAGCGCGGTGTCCGGTAACAAGAGCACCAGCAGCGGCGCGCCGAGCAGAGCGGCGTGCAGCAGTGGGCGCGAAGACATGGATGGGGTGGCGATTTCAGGATGGGATTGGGTTGGTGCGGTGGTCATCAGTGACTCCTTCGTTTGTAGGGTTAGGGGTTGGCTCAGGGTTTGCGCGAGGGTTCGGGACGCGAGACCTGGCGCGGTTCGATCTGCAGGGGTGTCAGGACGGTGCTTGTCGCTGTCTCGGTGGCCGAGGCCAATTGCCAGCGGCGTGGCACCACTTCGGTGAAGACGTGGCTGGCGCCATGCAGGTTGCCGGCGCTGTCCTCCCAGGGGGCGATCCAGATGCGCAGGACTTGCGCCGGGCCGCGGGTCGGGGTTGGGGTGGATTCGGCGGCGATTTTGCTGGCGGTTGACTGCTCTGCGTTTGCGGCTGCTGGTTCGTTGTCTGGCAGCTTGTTCGCGGCGCGCCCGGGCGCGCGTTCCGAGCCGGCGGTGTGTGAGCGGGTGTCGAGCACCACGCCCTGCCCCGCGACGATGACCGGCGCGGAGGCATCGGAAGGACGCGGCGACGGGGTGATGCAGCCGGACAGCGCGGCAGCGGACACCAAAACCAGAGCGACATGACGGGATTGACGGACACGGATCATCGGGCGTTCTCCTGTTGCAAGCGGCGCTCAGCCGGTGGTGGGCCATCGCCGTCGGTCAGGGCATAAATCTCGGCGGTGGACAGACACAAGGGACGGCTCGGCAGACCCTCGCAGGAATAGCGTTTGGCACCGAGGCCGCCGGCACAGCCGGTCAGTGCGAGGGTCGGGACGAGCAAGAGGGCCAAAGCAGGGGTCCGGATGCTCATGGCTGCTCTCCGGCCAGCCAGGCGCTGAGGTTTTCTGGTAGTCCGCGCTGGATGCGCCCATCTGGCGCAATCAGCGTCGGGACCGAATCGATTCCCAACAGCCGCGCGGTGATCAGCGCCCGGACTAGGGGTTGGGTGTCACAGTCGGACGTGGGTCGGGGTAGCTCGGACCAGGATTGCTCAAGCAGCGCGGATTGGGCGGCTTGCGGGGATGGCGCGCAGAGCAAGCGCCGCGCGGCCTGGGCTGAATCCGCACCGCCGAGTGGCAACGGGATGACATGGGCGGGAGTCTCGGTCTGCGCGAGACGCTCGAGCAGCTCCTGGCAGGCCGGGCACAGTGGATCGATGAAGACCCAGACGCGCTTAGTGTCGGCTTGCTGGTCGCCGAGGTTGATGGCGCCCAGATCCGCTGGATCAAGCCCGAGCCGATCCAAATCGACCCGGCTGGCCAGTGCCTGCGCCTGGCGGACGGATGTCAGTTGCTCGCCATGCCACAGGTCTCAGGCATCGCCGGTGAAGGCATAGCGCCCGTTGGCGCTGATAAAGGCGACCCGGTCCTGCAGTTGCAGCATCTGCACACCGCTGCCGGGTAACTGGATCGACGCCTCCAGCGGGGCTGAGAGATCGGCGAGATCAGGCGGAAGAGGAAGGGTGGCAATCGCCGCCGGTCCGCTCAGGGCCAGCAGGCAAGGGAGACTCGAACGAAGAAATTGGCGCATCGGAAACCTGCATCAGTCGGGTTGCTGTGGGAACACAGCTTGCCCGGATGCAGGCGTCTGAAGCGACAGTGAAATCTCGGGAAAATCGGGGTGATTCTGGGTTGATCATGCAGGACGCATGCGGGGTTTTTGGGCAGGCAACTGTCGTCTTTGACTGCGTCGTGCTTAACATGGCCGGCATAGGAGATTGGACTTGATTCTGCCTCTTCCTTGAAGTTGTCCCTTTACAACTACTCAGAATGCGCTCTGTTGTCACCTCAGTACCGTACCGCAAGGTCTTCATCCACAGTCGTATTTGTCTCAGCGGTGCGGTCGGATGTATGTCTGCAGCCGTCCAAGAAGATGCCGTGCGCCTTCGCCTGTCATTGGCGGCATTGGAAGCGAAACCAGGCATCGATTCGCCGACCAACCACCTCGCGGGCTTTTTCTGGCTCAATCAACCTGCAGCGGCAAAACTTACGCACACTTTTAGCCGATATCAGCAAGATCTTCACCAGTCGGCCAAGTCGCGGAATGAAAGCGCAGTGCGACTGAGTGGCTCAAGAACCCGGCCGATGACGCAGCAGTGGCATAGGGCGTGAAGATTGAAAGCCGAGCCGAACTGGTTTACAAAAGCCACCGATCTAATGCGTGTCTGGGCGCTGGCGAAACTGGTCTATCACAAATGCGGCTCAATGGCGCGTGTTTGAATTCGGAGAACCGTACTTGGAGTTCACTGCTCTTGATCCCCCTGATCTCAATCGGGCCAGTGTAAGCGCTTGGGCAGCGGTGGTTTGACGCTATTGACCAGACGGGCCGCAGCCTCGTTGACGATGTCTTGCAGGCGGTTACTTGTCGCTTGATGGAATGCCATTGGCGGTTCTCTATGCAATCGTGCCGAGAGTTCGCCAGTCCCGGCCGAAGCGCGGCCGAAGTTCCTCGATCGCGGGCGGCAGCAACCCATCGCAGGTCACCCCTAGGTATGTCGCCGCGCGCGTGGTGCCCACGTAGAGATACTTGTCGAAGAGGTCCGGGTGCAGGTCCGCAAGCCGGTCGATGCCGATGAAGAAGACGGCCTCGAACTCGAGCCCCTTGATGTGCCGGACGTCGAAGACGCGGATATTGCTTTCCTGGCCGACCGTCTGGCCCTCGTGACAGGCGACGACCTGGATGTTGTCCTCGGCCAGGGCGGCGTCGAGGGCCGCAGCAACGGCTGCGACTTCGGCCTCGGTGTTGACGAAGATGGCGATGGACGGCAGTCGCCGGACGAACTGCTCGATCTCGCGGATGCGCCCGGCCAGCCAGGCGATCGTCGATGCCCCGGTGGCCGCTTCCAGCAGGGCCGGCGCCACCCCTTCGCTGTCCACATGCTCCGGCAGCGTGGCCAGCTGCTCGCTGCCGCCGGTGACCTGGATCATGGCGCGGGCCAGCTCGTTGAGCTGCCGGCTCTGGCGATAGGACACCGTGACCTCCTTGACCTCGACATCGGGGAAGACCCACTTCAGGTCGTCGATGGAGCGCGTACCCCAGGTGGTGAGGCGCTGGTTGAAGTCGCCGCAGGCGAAGAACGAGCGGAGCGTAGGGTGCCCGAGGCCGCCCATGCAGGCGAGCTGGAGCGGGGAGAAGTCCGTGGCCTCATCCACCAGGACCTGGTGCCGCCGGAGGTCCAGGAAGGGCTTCAGCGACGACCAGACCGGGTCCTCGATGTTGCGCTGGATACCGGCTCTGTCGAGCAACTCGCCACCGGAGCGCAGCAGGGCGAGGAGGATCAGGTCCAGCTCCAGCGGATGGATGTCCCTGGCCTCGAACCGTGCCTTGGCGTACCACCGCTCCTCGCTTTGCCGCAGCCGCCGGAATGCCCGGTAGCGCTTGGGGATGCCGTCGATGTAGCGCTTGGCCGGGTTGACGAAGCGTCGCACGCTGGACTGGATCAGCAGGCTTGCCCCCACGGTCTCGCGATCCGCGTCGGACAGGGTGCGATCGCCGATCCAGTGGATGATCCTGGCGTTGCGGGACGCCTTGTTCAGCTTGCGCCTGGCGGCCGCTGACCGCGCCTGGGCTCGGAGGGCGCGCTCGTAGGCCCGGACGGCGGCGTGACGGCCGGTCTGCGGCCCGGTGTCATCGTCTTCGTCCTCGGCGTCGGGATCGTCCGGGTCGTCGGCATCGGCCGCCAGGGTCTCCTGGAGCGTGTCGATGAACTTCGCCAACTCGTCGAGGAAATCCTTTTTGCGATTGACCTGCAGCGTCAAGGTCCGTCGGATCTTCTCGTCCGTGTCCTTCTTGAGGCCCGCCACCAGCGTCTGGACCCTTGGGACCTCTGCGGCCAGGGCGCTGAAGGTGGTCGCCAGCGTCTCGGCGCCGGCCGTCTTCAGGGGCTTCGACAGGCGCTCGCCGAGGGCCACGGCGTCGGCAGAGGTCGAGGCGGCAAGGGCAGCGGACGCGTCCCGCAGCTCCTGAAGATAGGCGCCGCGCTGCCAGGCATCGAAGTCTTGGTACCACGGAATCGGCTGTTGCAGCGCTTGGGGACCCAGGCTCTCGAGGTCTTCCTTGAGCACGAAGATACCGCCGCCTGCGCCGGTCCGGAGGACGCCGAAGGTCTGGCGGGCGAGTTCCCGGCGGAAGTTGTCCCAGGTCCTGATGCGCTGGTCCGATGCGGCAACGCCCTCGCGGGCGAAGGCCTCCTTGAGATACTGCTTGAGGAGCTCCGTCGGCGTGAACATCAGCCAGCTGTCGGCATGGGCGACTCCGCCGGCGGCGCTCAGCTGCTCGACCAGTTGCCTCTCGTCTTCGTCGAGGAAGGTCGTGTCGAGCTTCTGGCCGAGGCGCCGGATCAGCGTCGTCGTCTTGCCGGTGCCGGGGGGGCCTAGGATCATCAGGCGATTGGCAAGGGACAGGCGGAAGATCTCGTCCTGGTACTGGTCGAGCACCGGCTGGTCGCGGAGCCCCATCTTGGTGATGACGGTTCGGCGCACGCCTTCGACGACGTTCGCCTTTAGGGCTTCCTCGGCCAGCAGTCGCTCCAACAGGTCGGCGCTTACGTCTTCGCCGGCGAGCTCGGTCAGCAGCGCCTGGAGCGATTCGATCGTCACCGGTCCGATGCGCTCGGCCTCGAAGACGGTGTTCTGCGAATCCCAATTTCCGGCTGTGGCGGTGGGCCGCAGCTGGGAGCGCTCCAGCACATAGAGCTCGCGACCGTTGGGAAGCCGGAACTCTTCGCCGATGGGGAGCGCAGCCAGGCGTCCGATCGGCGCCCGGTAGCTGATCACGCCGATGTCCACCATACCTTGGTCGGCACGGCAGAAATAGTATGTGTGTCGTTGCCCCGACTCGTCCTCGGCCACGACCCGCGCAATCGCGGGCTCTTGCGCGAGTATGCTGTAGCTTGAACGATTTTCCCCGTCGATACGTTGCAAGTGTCCGAGTGTCGCACCAGAGGTGAGCGTGTTGATGCCGGCCAAGGCGGCAGGCGTCAAACCAAGTGGCTCGTTGAGCTTGGCTCTCGCCACCGACGCCGTCTTCTCGAACTGCTTCAGGACCTCTTCCGCGATTGCCTTGATGTGATCCTGTGAATCCACTGCCACTTCCATTTCAGTTGCCCCCCTTCGGATGCGTCGCTAATGACTAAAGATGCTTCCATCTCCGCGCGCAGGCCGGACTGCGCCTGGATGTCGCGCATTTGCTTGATCAGCTGATCGATGGCTGCTTCGGAGGTCATGGTTGCCGGCACGGATAGAGTCTTTCAGAGCTTGACCGGAGCACCCTCGGCTTCCTTGGCCTGTTCTCTCTCGACCCGTTTCCGCAGGCGGTCCTGACCCTGGCGCTGAAGGGACTGTTTCAGTTCCACCAAAGTGTTGTTGATGTCGTAATCGGGCGCCAACAGCCTTTTGAGCCCACCGAAGTCGTCCGTGGCCCAGAACCCTAGACCGTCCAGCCGGTCCAGGGCGTTGCCGCGCTCTTCGTGGGTCAGCTCCTGCCACTCCCAGGTGCGCTGGAGGTCTCCGGTACCGTCTTTCAGCCGCTGTTTTTCCGCCTCAGAGAGTCTGAGGACCGACTCGCGGATCCGGGCTTTGACGTGCGTGCACTGTGAGCTGAAGTTGGCGCCATCGCCGCAGAAGTCTTCCTGGGACAAGCGTTCGCCGAGGAGGCCGGTGTCCGGCAGCTCGGCAGTCTCGGTGCGATTGGTCTGAAGCTGACGTATCGTGGCGTCGAGTCAATTTTCCAGTGCTCGCTTGACCCCCAGCGCTCGCTACATAATGTCATCGATGATACACGTCTAAGCATTTTGAAGCCTATGAGGTGTCGGCGATGTGCTGCTTGAGACTAACGACATGGCCAAGGATATGGGAAGGAAATCCAAGCCACACTGAGAAGTTGGCACGAATACTATTTGTTGCATGGTATCGGTGGTTGGGAGCAAGGTCAACGGATTAAATGCACCGGATCGACCATCGTGAAGGGTGCAGGACTCACTTAGTCGGGGATTCTGAGCGAATTTAGGGCGCGGGCGGGCGGACTCCAGACGAACGCTGGTGTCACATATTTGTGTATCTTGAAAGGCGCGGCTACCGAGCCAGGCTTTGTTCGAACTCGAGTTCCGGGACGGGCCGGGTGAACTTATCGCCGTCCAAGGCCACATTCAACTAACGCAACACCAAGAATCTGCGTGCGGCCCGAGCTGTTGCTCCGGCACACCAAATTGGAAAGCACGGTTCGCTGCCTTGGCATTGACGTCGACGATGCTCCTGGGATCGCTGAGCCTATCGAAGCGTGAGCGCTTCAGCCGGAGGCATCTGCCCGCCCACCAGCCGAACCTGTGGGCCTGGTTATTGGTCTGATTTGGGTTCAAGGTCTGAACGAAGGTTTGCCGCTGATCGTGCCCGACAATCATCACTGCCACAGCGCATCCAAGAGTCCGGTCGTCCGTTCGACCCGTCGGCCACAGGCGGAAACAATGTCACTGGGCTTGGCCATGACCGAAACCTCCTTCCTGGCCCGGGTAATGCCGGTGTAGAGCAGCTCGCGCGTGAGCAAGGGGCTGTCGGTCTCGGGCATCACCAGCAGAACCTTCTCGAACTCGCTGCCCTGGCTTTTGTGGATGGTCATGGCGAAGACGGTCTCGTGTGCCGGCAGGCGGGCTGGCAGGAGGCGGCGCACGCCTTCAGGGCTCTGCAGCCAAAACCGCAGCGCACCTTCGGCGTCTGGATCGGTGAGGATGATGCCGACGTCGCCGTTGTAGAGATGCTGACCATGGTCGTTGGCGGTGATCATCAGCGGCAGACCGGGGTAGAAGCTGCCGCCGCGCTGAATGGCGCCGACAGACTCTAGCGTATCAGCCGCCAGAGTGTTGAGCCGGTTGACGCCATAGGGGCCTTCGCGCACGGCGGTGAGGATGCGGAAGCGGTTGAGTGCCTTTAATGCGCTTGAAGCATCGGCGGCATCGATGGCGTCACGAAAGATGGGTGCGAGTTGGTCGCGAATGACCTCTTTGAGCGGCTCTAGCCCCCGCTCGAGGCGTCTGACGTCGGGATAGGCCAGATCGTCCAATACCTCGGCGGCGCGCTTGCCGTCGCCTGCATTGACCGCCGCCGCCAAGTCGCCGATGCCGCTCGCGGCGTCAAAGCGCCAACTCTTACGCAGATCGACGATGTGGTCAGCCAATCCGCCGCGCTGTGCCGACGGGCTGGGGGAGGAGCTGGGCGACGAGCTGCGCGACCGGTCGGTCTCGGGAATATGGCACCCCAGTGCAGTGAGCGCATCCAGCTGCTCCACTGAGTAGCCCAGCCGCGCGCCGCGTCCGCAGATGTCGCCCAGCACCATGCCGGCGGCGACGGAGGAGAGTTGATGGCGATCGCCGAGCAGAATCAGGCGCGCGCCTGGCGCAAGGGCGGCCACCGTGCGGCTCATCAGGGACAGATCCACCATGGACGCTTCATCGACCACCAGGACATCCAGGCGCAACGGGTTGTCCGGGCCGCGGCTGGGCAAGGCCCGCCCCGGCCGATAGCCGAGCAGCCGGTGCAAGGTGACGGCTTCCTCGGGAATGGCCGCGCGGATGTCAGACGTGATGTCGAGTTTGCCTTTCTCGGCGGCAACGGATTCGCTCAGACGCGCGGCCGCCTTTCCGGTGGGCGCGGCCAGTCCGATCCGCAGCGGGCCTTCGTCCGACTGCTCTTGTAGCAGGGCCAGGACGGAGGCGACCGTGCGGGTCTTGCCCGTCCCCGGCCCACCGGAAATCACCGCCACGGGTCTCAGCACCGCCACGGCCGCGGCCAGGCGCTGCCAGTCGACCTCACCGCTCGCCGACGGTGGAAACAGCCGATCGAGTCCCGCGCGCAGGCGCTGGCGGTTGACGTCTCCGCGCCAGTGTCCGATGCGCGCGCGCAGCGCCCTCGCCAGCTGGTCCTCGAGCGACCAGAAGCGGGCCAGGTATAGCCGTCCGGCGTCGTCGAGAATCAGCGGCTTGCGCTCGGCGGGACGACCGATGAGTGGTGCCGCCCGCAGCGACGCGAGCCAGTCCTTGAGTGGCGGAGCGGAGAATTCCGAATTGCCCTTGATCACCTCCCCGGCCCGCTCGCCGTCTTCGCCGAGCGCTCGCCCGGCGTAATCCGACAGCGCCAGACACACATCGCCCTGACCGGCGCGATAACTCGCCAGCGCCGTGGCCAGCAGAACCTGGGGATCAGGCGGGGAATCCGCGGATGCCCAGATCCGGTTCAACTGCTCGGCGAATTGCAGGTCGAAGTTCCGAATCGCTCCCAAGGCGACGGCACGCTGCAACAGGTGCGAACTCATGCTGCCTCCTTCTGGTCGGACCTGAACAACTGGTCGAGGCGTTCGATAACGGCAAGCGGTGGCCGATCCGACCAGACGCCAGCGCTGGAGCCCTGCTCCGGATGCATCCCGCGCAGGAACAGATAGCGCACGCCGCCGAAGTGCGTCTCGTAGTGGTAGCCCGGCAGGCGTTGGCGCAGGTAGCGATGCAGGGCCAGGGTGTAGAGCAGATATTGCAGGTCGTAGCGATGCGCGCGGATGGCCTGGGCCATGCCCTCTTGGCGATAGGCGGCAAAGGTGCGCCCGAGCCGATTGGATTTATAGTCGACCAGGTAATAGCGCGCGTCGTGGCGGAACACTAGATCGATGAAGCCGCGCAGCAACCCGCGCATCTCAGCGAAGGTCAGTCCATCGGCGATGCCGGCATAACGCGCGTCGCCAGACAGCGCGGTGGCCAAGGCCGGCGGGCTCAGCAGCGACACCGGCAGATGAAACTCAAGCTCGTCGAGCCGGTCGGCACGGGCGATAGCGCGCAGGCAAGGCTCGCCGGCTTCGTCCAGTGGCGTGTCCAGCACGCGTTCCACCAGGGTAGCCAATCCCTGCTGCCAGTTCTGGCCTTGGTCGCCTTGAAGCTGGGCCAGGGGACCGAAACGCGCGCTGAGTCGGGCAATCAGCGCCAACAGCTGATCGCGCCCAGCCGCCTGAAAATCGAGCAGCTCAAACAGCTGATGCACCAGCTCGCCGAAGCGGGTGCCAGCGGGCAGATCGAAGACCGGATCTGGCGGCGCGCTTTGGTCATCGATCAGTGCATCGGCGTCCGCCGCCGGGGTGGGCGCGGCCACGGCATCGTGATCCGGCTGCTCGGGGTCGCGCCCGGCGATCAGCCCGGAGTAGCTGGTGACGCGCCAACGGCTTGCCGCCTCCAGGGGCCGGGTCAATGACGCTGGCGCCAGCGAACTGGACGCATTCGCGCGACCTTGCCAGTGGTGTCCGGCATCCTCCTCCACCTCGCCAATCAGGATGCCATCCGGCGCGCCCGCGGCCAGGCGCTCGAGATCGGCTCGAATGCCGGCGTCGTCCAGCTGCTTGAGGCGGTTCTTGGGCTCGAGCGCGCTCGAGGACGCGTCCTGATGCAGCAAATAGGCCAGCCCCGAGCCTTCCGCGCCATTGACCTTGCCCCAGCCCAGGATGCAGAGCTTGGCCGCGCGGGTGACGCCGACGTAGAACAGGCGCAACTGCTCGGCCAACTGCTCCACCCTGGCCAGCGCGCGATGGGTGTCGATCTCTGGCGAGCCCAGGTCCAGCAGCAGATCCCCCTTGTCGCGGTCATGGAACAAGGGCGGTGGCTTGCGTTTGTTGTCCCCCTGGTAATAGGACCAGGGAAAGGGCATCAGCACCACGGGAAACTCCAGTCCCTTGGATTTGTGCAGGGTCATCACGGTCACTAGGCCGTGATCGCTCTCCAGTCGCAGCTGATCGTCCTCCGCGCCGCCGCGGGTTTCGGCGCCGCCGGCCCGCTGCCCGCGAAACCAAGTCAGCAGCGCGGGCAGGCCGCGATGCTCGCGCGCGGCGACTTGCAGCAATTCGGCCAGTTGCAGGACGTTGGTCATGCGCCGCTCGCCATCGGGGCGCGCCAGCAGCCGCCGGGGAACGGCTTCCCCGTCCAGTAGCGCCTGGAAGGCGACCATGAAGCCGCGTGTTTCCCACAGCTCCCGATAACGCAGAAAGCGCGCCGTCACCGCCTCCCAGTCGCGCTCCTGTTCGGCGAGCCTGGCCAGGGTGGGGGCATCGACGCCCAGCAGGCCGGTGGCCAGGGCCGCGCGCAGCAGCGGCTCGTCGCCCGGGGTGGCGATGGCCTCGAGCACCAGCCCCATGGCCTCGGCGTCCTCGGAGTCGTAGACCGAGTCCTCGCTCAGGCTGACACTGCCGACGCCACGCTCGCGCAGCGCCTCCTGCACCAGCTCGCCCTCCGCGCGCGAGCGCACCAGCACGGCAATGTCGGCCGAGGTCAGCGCGCGATCACCCAGGGTCGCCTGGCCCGCATCCGCCAAGGTAAGCAGTTCGGCGACGCGTTCGGCACAATAGGCCGCGAGCGCCGCTTTGGCGGCCACGGCGCGAATGCAGCCCTTGGGGTTTTTTGACGCATTTTGTTCGGTGACCCGCAGATGGCGAATCTCCAGCGGGATGGGCTCGGTGCCGCGGATGCACAGCGGTTCCTTGTCCGCGCGCGGGCTGGGATCAATCTCCTCGTAGCTGATGTCGGGGTCGAACAGGAAGGGGTTCTCCGCCGCCTGGAACAGCCGGTTGAAGGCGCCGACCAGGCGGCTGCTCGAGCGCCAATTGGTCGCGAGGGTAAAACGCGCGGTTTCGGGCGTCTGCCGCTTGGCGCGCATGTAGGCGAAGATATCGGCGCCGCGAAAACCGTAAATGGCCTGCTTGGGGTCGCCGCACAGCAGCAAGCAGGCATCCTGCCGGCCGCCATGAATCGCCTGAAAGATGCGCGCCTGCGCCGGGTCCGTGTCCTGGAACTCATCGACCAGGGCGACCGGCAGTCGGGTGCGAATCCGTTCGGCGAAAGCGACACCACCCGGGCTTGCAAGCGCGCGATCGAGACGGCTCAGGAGATCGTCGAAGAACATCGCGCGCAGCTGGCCCTTCTCGCGCTCCATGGCGGCGCGAATGCTCTCGCGGGCGCGGCGCAAGAAGAGTGCGCGCGGCAGTGTTGCCAGCTGAGCATGCAGGTTCTGGATCTGCTCGCACAGGTCGAAGATCAGGTGCTGGGGTATCTCGGCTTCGGGCTTGGTCTTCTCGGCGATCATGGTTGAGGTCAGCCGCTCGAAGGAAGTCGGCAGGCTTGTCGGCAGCTCCTTGAGCCTTGCTACCTCGTCGCCGGCTTCGAGGGCTGCCTGGCGAACATTGCGATTGTATGACCGGTGATTGATCACGCTGCCATCCTCGAGAATCGCGGCCACCTCTTCTTTCCCCGCATGCCAGGCGTGCCCAAACTGCTCCAACAGCTCCAACAACTCGGCACGCGTGCTCTCGAGCGATTCCTCGGTGACATCCGGCAGCAGCCTCAAATCCTCGCTCGCCAGGGTGCGGTCGAGGTCTCCTAGCAGCCGGTCTGGCCCTTCCGACCAGTGCGCGGCAATCCATTCCACATCCTCGGGGGAAGCGGTCGCCACCCGGGCGCGCCAATAGTCTGCCGCGCCCTGGCGCCGCAGCGGTCGGTCATCGGTCATGAACTCGGCTGAGAAGGTGATGCCGGACTCGAAGGCAAAGGCCTCCAGCGTGCGCTTGCAAAACCCATGGATGGTATGAATCGCGGCCTCGTCCATGCGCGCGAGTTGATCGACCAGAAACCGCGTGGCCTCGGCCGGGTCGCTGACCGCGCCGAGCAATGCATGCAGCACCGGGTCTTTGTAGGCAAGCGGACCGAGGTCGGGCTGCGCCAGCCAGGACAGCGCCTCGCCGATGCGCGCGCGCACCCGCTCTTTAAGCTCCTGCGTGGCCGCCTCGGTGAAGGTCACCACCAGGATTTGATCGACGCTATGACCCGCCTCGATCAGCAGCCTCAGATACAGGGTGGCGATGGTGAAGGTCTTGCCGGTTCCGGCGCTGGCCTCCACCAGCACGGTGCCATGAAGCGGCAAGGTCAAGGGGTCCGCCTGTTTCATGATGACTTCCGCTCCTCGCCGGCCTTGATCTGCCGCGACACCTCAGCGATGGGCTGGTAGATGCGCAACGCCAGCGCCTTGAAGGGATCGGCCAGGGCATCCTGACCGCGAAAGGCCATGCGCACCGCCAGTTCTTGGCTCTCGCCCGCGGCGTAATAGCCCCCGTCCCAACTGTTGGCAACGGCCTCGTCGGTTTGTTGGTCGCACCAGGCAAAGCTGGTGGCCGGGAAGAAGGGCACCGGTCGGCTGAGGCCTTCCCAATAGAGCGCGAGTAGATCGGCCAGCTGATCCACGGGATCTTGCACGGCATCCAGCATCAGGGTGACATCCTCGGCGACATAGGCAGTAGAGGCTTTGACGCCCGCCGGCGCGGCGGCGCACAGCACCAGATGGCGCACCCAGGCATTCAAGCGATCCTTGGGCTTAAGCTTGGCCGGGCGTGTCAACACCAGGCCGGCCGTGGTCAGCGGGTGCAGCTCGCCAACCAAGCGGAACTCGCCGATCTCCAAGTCCACATCCACTGGGTCGAGCGGCTCGCCGAGCAAAGGCGTCCGACGCGCGATCAGGTCATCGACCAGCGCCAGTTCCTGCCGGGTTTGCTGCGCGCCAAAGGTGCCGTGCGGCAAGACGCCCGCGGCGCGCAGCGTCGCGAGGATGTCGTCATCCCCAAACCCGGCTTGGCGGCTATCCAGCAGCGCCGTGCGCAGGCCGTAGCGCGCGAGACCGGTGCCGACAATGAAAGGCTCGTCATCGGATGGCGCGTCCTCCGAGCGCGGCAGGCGCAGACCGATGCGCTTGCGCAGAAAATGGCCGGAGGGGTCGCGCAGGAAGCCCAGCAGATCATGCAGCTCGACCTCCCTTGGGGATGGCCTTGGGGATAGATCGGGGGCCGCCAAGGGCTCCTCGATGAAGGGCGCGAGGCGGCTATCTTCCAGGGCTCGCGCCGCCTCGCACCAGCGCGTGGAGTAACTCGCCACCGCCGGCCGGACGCCGTCGAAATGCGCCGGGCTGAAGGGCTGCAAGGGATGATGCACCACCAGGCGGTCGCGGGGCGTTTCGGCCCCTTCGATGCGGAAGGCGGCGTCGATATAGTCGAGCACTTCGTCGACCACGACGCTGCACGCGCGCGGGCTGTTATCGCGCGGACCATGCGCGGCCCAGCTGATGTGCACCGCATCGCGCGCGGCGAGCAGGCATTCGAGAAACAAATAACGGTCGTCGCGCCGGCGTGAGCGGTCGCCGCGCCGCGGCTCGGTGGCAATGCGATCGAACGACAACGGGCGCTGCGCGCGTGGAAAGGCATCGGCCTCCATTCCCAGGATCGCGACCACCCGGTGCGGGATGGAGCGCATGGGCACCATGTTGGTGAAGGTCACGCGTCCGGTCAGAAAACCATAGGCCCCGCCGGGCTCGTCCAGTGCTTGGCGAATGAGCGCGCCCACCAGGTCGCTGCTGATGGGCTCCTCGACGCCGGCCAGCCGCTGCTGGGTCAGCGTCTGTTCCATGGTGGCGCGCACGGCATCGAGCAGCGCGAGTTCGGCGTCCTCCTCGGCGTCGAAAAAGGTCTCGAGCAGCGCGTTGATCCTCTGCATCCAGTCCGCGCCGGTGCGCGTGTGCTTGAGCCGATGGCGCCACTGGCTCAGGGCATCGACCAGGCTCTGGAGCGCGCCGAGCACATCGACATCGCCGGCGTCGATATCCGCATAGGGCCGCACGCCTTGGTAGGGTCGGTCCGCCCACTCGGGCGGCATGGCGTAGCCAAGAAACAACCGCGCAAGGCCAAAGGCCCAGGTGTTCAACGCCTCGGCGGGCAGACCCAGCGCGCGGCGGCTGTCCGCGTCCAGGCCCCAACGGATACCGGCATCGTTGATGAACGACGCCAGGCGCTCGCGGCTCGACTCCGTGACTCCGAATCGCCGCTGCAGCGCGGGCACCGCGAGCAACGCCAGCACATCGCTCGCGGTGAGGCGCGATTGGTGCAATCCGAGCAGGGTCTTGATCGCCGCGACCAAGGATTGGCCCGCGCCGGGCTTGCGGTCGGCCAGGGTCCAGGGCAGGCGCAGCGTCGGTTCCGCCGCGCCGAAGACGGCCTCCACATAAGGCGCGTAGAGATCGATATCTGGGGCCATGACGAGGATGTCGCGCGGCTCCAGACCGGGCAGCTTCTCGACCAGATCCAGCAACCGGTCATGCAGCACCTGCACCTCGCGCAGCGGACCATGGGCGCCGTGCACGCGAAACGACAGGTCGTCGGGGCTGATGCTGGTGCGGGTCGTGGCGTCCAGGGAACGGCGGTCGGCCAGATTGAGCAGATCCCGCTGCAGGCAGGCCAGCAGGCTGTCGCCCTCGGGCTCGAGAAAATGCTCGCTGTCCTCGCCACCCAGCTCCAGCAGCTGATCGAGAAACACCTGTCCGGCATGGCCAAGGGAGGCGAGCAGCGGATTGCCGATGTCCAGCATCCCGGTCGGATCGGGCAGAGCAGCCCGCCGCGCCCGCGCCCGGCGGCGCGCCAGCCGGCGCTCGTCCTCGACATCGGCCCAATATTCGCGACAGGGGTTGAGGTAGTAGAGCACCACCTCGGTGTGATCGGCGAGCGCCCCCAGCATGCGCACCTGCACCGGCGCCAGCGCGCCCACGCCGAACAAGCTCACCGTCTTGGGCAAGGGGACAGCAGGCGGCGTACCGGCGGTGATGGCTTGCTCGAACTCCGCCACCAAGCGCGCCCGATGAGCGCTGCCGACGCCTGCCGCGACCGCGCGCCACAGGATGGCTTGCCAATCCTCGGGCGCGGCTCCGCGCTCGAAATCGAGGCAGAGGTCATGGCGATAGACCAGGTATTGATCGAACAGGCTCGCCAATTGCGCGGCCAGCTCGAAGCGGCGCAGGTCGGATAAGTCCGCGTCCAGATAGCGCTTCAAATCGGCAAAGGCCGGTGCGGCGATCATCTCGGGCAAGAGCCGAAACATCCGCCAGGTCAGGGCGCCCTGCTGATAGGCGTCTTGTTCCGGAGCCTCCGGCAGCCAGCTCTTGAGCATCCGCCAGAAAAAGCTCGCCGGCAGCGGGTAGTCGATGTTCGCCGCGATGCCCCGGCGCATCGCCAGCTGCTGCGACACCCAGCGCGCCATGCCCTGATTGGGCACGACAATGACCTCGCGCGCGAAGGGGTCCTGGCCAGCCGCGTGCTCTTGCGTGGCCAGGACATCAATCAGCTGCTCGAGCCGGTTGGAATGATGGACCCGAAGCATGGGCTTGGCCTCCGCTGACTCAACGGATCTGTCGGGACGCATGGCTTGATCGCCGTGCGGCTTGGGTTGGCTGGGGATTAAAGCACATTCGCGTAAAGCGTCGATGCCTTGTTGATCTGCGCGGCCACATTGCGCCGCATCGCATCCGGCGCCACCACCTCCAGATTGTCCCCGGCCGCCAGCAGCCAGCGCAACAGCGCGCCGCTTGAGGGGACAGTCGCGTGCAACCGCAAATCGAAGTCGCTGTCCTCGGGCTCGGGCAGGGTTTGCTGTCCCTCGGCCAAGGGGCAGGCCTCCAACACATCGGTCAGGTAGCCCCGCACGCGCAGCTCCAAGGCGATGGTCTCGCCACAGCCGAAGTCCACCAGACCTTCCGCGATGGCCCGGTCCAGGTCGAACCCCGCGGCCGCGCGAGCCGCGTCCTCGGTCAGCTCGACGCGCACCATCCGATGCAGGGCATAGAACCGCACATGCGCGGGCTCGTTGTTCTTCAGCGCCACCAGGTAGATCACGGGACCGCGCTGCACCAGGGCTTGCGGATGCAAGCGTGGCTTGCGGAGCTGGCCCGTGGCTTTGCGATACTTAACGGACAAGATGCGTTGCTCGGCCACCCCCGTGATCACGGTGCTGAGAATCCGCGGGTGCACCTTGGCCGGAATCAGCCGCTGCTCGGCGGACAGAATCCGCAGGCGCTGATCATTCAGTGCTGGCACCTGGTCGGACACAACCAGCTGGCGCCACAGCGCCTCGAGCCGCCCCTTGGGCACCAGATCGGTCACCGTTTGGTCAATCAGCTGGCGGGTATAGGCGATCACGTTCGGATCATCGTCCCCCGCCTCGGCCCGCCGCCGATAGCGCAACGGCTTGCCACCGGGGTTGACCGCGACGATGCGCTCGTCGCGAATCAGCTCGGTCAGGTCCCGCTGCAGCCGGCGCCGCCGCGCGGCCGCCGAGGCCTCAGTGCCGTATTCATCCTCCAACAGCCGCTCGAGCCGCCCAACATCGACGCAGCGCTGCGGCGCCGTCTGGGGTGGCGAGATTCGAGCGAACAGGGCTTGCAAGCGCTCAATGCGCTCCTGATGGGTCGCACTCATGCCGAAAATTCTCATGGCCAAAGGATGGCATGAGTATAGGACAGAGTTTGACGTGAGTGCTTTGAGCAAAGAGGTGGGGGCTGTACGTTGGCGAAAATCCAGCGGCCAGGTAAGACGAGCTGTCTGGATTTTCGCCCACGCACCTTGACAGTCCATTGAAATCCTTGTTTAACTTCATGCTTACCAATCCGTACAACAGTGGCGGAAAGAATGACAATCCGGATCGACTGATAGAGGTGACATGGTGGCAACAATGAATCTGTCTTTACCGGATACGATGATCGCTTGGATCGATGAATGCTCCCGCTCCGGTCAATACAGCGACGGCAGCGAGTATGTGCGCGAGTTAATTCGGCGCGATCAGGAGCGCACCGCAAAAATTACACGGATGCAAGCGTTGATCGATGAAGCAGGCGCGCGCAGAGAAGGACGGCGTTCCATGCAGGATCTTGAGGCCGAAGCGCTTGCGAGGTTAGCCGCGCCACAGTGAAGCCTTACGTCCTCAGTGAAGCGGCCGAAGAAGACTTGATCCAGATTTACATCGCAGGCGCGACAGAATTCGGTCTCGACCAAGCCAGGCGCTATCACCGAAGGCTGCATCAGGCATGCGAATTTTTTAGCAGAAAACCCTCTTGCCGCGCCAGAGCGGTCAGAGTTGAGTCCTGCGTGCCGCATTCATCCTGCTGGATCACATATCGTAATCTACAGGATTCGCAAGCACGACATTTACATCCTGCGCGTGCGTCATAGGCGAGAGGACTGGACAAATCCTGGTTGATCTTTATTTATTCAGTGCGTCCCCGACTTTTCTGTTAAGCCTATCCCGCTCGAAAAGACGGAAGTACCTTGGTAAGTTTGAATTTCATTCACTTACCTGGAATTAAATTGACCCTGGTACCTTTTATTCTGTTAGGCCAATTAACCATTGATTAATTGATCATATTCTTGGTGAGTTCCTATCCAAACCCAAACGTACCCTTTATCGTCCTCCATAGCCAGCGCACGATGATTGCCTCCAACACGAGCCGACCACAATTTGCCGACCTTTTTGAAACGCAAGGATGGATGGCGTGAGTTTTCTTTTAGTAATTCATAATTCTTTCGTGCGAGTTTCTGCACTTGTTCCGGCAAAGCATAAAAGCAAGCCCAGAATCGCGCAGTAGTTTTGTGCATCAAAGTTGACCAAGCTTTCCTTTTGCTTTTTCTTCTAATGCCTCATCTATAAGAAAATCCAATTTTCCTGCGGCAGAGTCTCTTTCTATTTCCTCGTCCCATGCATCCCAATCATGCTCCGAGAACCATTGCCAGAGTTTCATGTATTCACAATGAGGCAGTGCTTCTATTTCTGTTTTGATTTTATCTAATGTCTGCATAAAAGAGCCTCTTTAAGCCTAACGCCAGCCCCAGCCACCGCGAGCGTAGCGAGTGGTCGGACTGAAGGCCAACTTTAGGCGGTTGATTCGGCGTTGTCTCACTGCCCGAAAACAATTTCATCCAGACCCCTTTTAATTCGACCCCTTTTAATTCAGACCCCTTTTAATTCTAATGAGGGAGGGCTGGTTGTCAGCGCCATGCCTCGGCTATTTAGGCACCACCAAACGAAAGGGGCGGAAACAGATAAGCCGCGACTAAAGGAATGGCAACCTGCTCTCTACTCTACCCTTTGGTTAACGTTTTGAATTCCACCTGCGCTTAGGATCAGAAAAACCAGTCGTCTCCCACCTGATATAGCGTATCCACATAGGTCGCCTGACTGCGATTTTCCGTGCTATCGGCAAAAAAGATTAGAACCTCTTCTCGAGAAAGCCCTTGCTGCGCCATCGCCTCTTCCCACCAAGAAAAACCCGCCGTGTCGGGCTGTCTGCCCAGAAGATATCGTACATTACGGTGAGGAACCTTTGCGACGTCATTATATCGTCGTCGCCATAGCGGTTTGTGAATTCCGACGAATCAAGAAAAGCACCAGCGATTATACCGAGCGACATGCCGTTCGCATGCTGATCGATCCAGAAATTCAAGCCACCTACATCCGGAACTCTCCCTAGACCCGCACCATAGAGCAGCGCGATATTTGTTGCCTCCGACTGCCCGATTTCATTACCTGGATTGCTACCGCCGCTTCTGGTGGGTGCAGCAATGCTCAGGTTATATGATGAAGCGATATTACCTTGTGGATCAACTCTGACGGTATATGTCTCATCAGCATTGACACTGTAGGTTATCGTCTTGCTCTCGCCTCTGCTAGTCGATTCTACGACTTCAATTCCGTTGCTGTCATACAAACGGAAATAAAACTCTCCAGAAGCAGTTAAATTTAATTCCGAAAGGTCGATTGTGACTGTGCCATCCCCTGATGATGTAAAACGGTAGTAGTCATCGTCGCCGATGGTATGACCGGTGACACTAGCTTCGCCATTACTATCAAGGGTTACAAGTTCGGCGGAGCTGATGCCATCTCCGGCATCACCGATATTTACTCCGTTGACGTAGTCGTCGGCATCACGAATGCTAAGGTTATAGTTTGTGGAGGCAAAATCGACTGGATCAACCTTGACAAAAAAGGTCTCGCCAGCATTAAGATTGTATGTTAGGTACGGTCCATAAGAAAAAATACCAAGCTCTTTTTCTAAGTAATCTCCGTTGCTGTCATAAGACCTTAAATAGACAGATGGAAGTGGTATGCTGGAACCGACGAGGCCCTCTAAATCTGTCAGTTCAATTGAGACAGTTCCGCTCCGTTGTGATGTGAAACGGTATGTATCATTATCCCCGGCGATATGACCGGTAATGGTCGCTTCGTTATTACTATCAAGAGTTACCGGTTCGGCGGAGCTGACGCTTTCTCCGGCATCACCGATATTTACTCCGTTGACGTAGTCGTGTGTTGTCATTTTCTTTCACCTACATGTTGGTTTGATACAGAGAGTTTTATCGCCACATCACGGTAGGACGGCCAGTTACCCGGCCGCCCCGTACAGATCACGGCGTGCGGAATTACCGCACCGGGCTCCTCGAAGTGATTCGCTTCGCACGCGGAAACCGTGCAGACTAATCAGAAGCTGTGGAAGATTCGTGGTCGCTCAAGCTTGAACACCTTGATCAGTTCGGCAAAGCCCTTCCAGTTGTAGCTCCGCCGCTGGCTGCTACGATTCATCTCCCGGTAGAGAAATCAAAGGAGAAATTAAAGGGGCCTGGCTCGATTTGTTTTCTATAGATTTAAACCAAACAGGGAACAGACCAACTCAGATTTCATAGACTACTTATTTCGTTAAGGTCCGTATGCCAACAAACTCATTCTGCGCTTGTAATGCACGCGATAGTGGGTGGAGTTGTGTGAGAGCTTAGTAATTTCTGCAGATTGGATCTGGCGTTTTTTATCAACTCTCAAACTCAAAGGCTTGAATCTATTAGCGAACACATCGGTGCAGAGCTTTGGTATCATTGCTTTTCGATATTACCTGCCTTCAAATCGCGACGTTTATGCACCACGGCTAAGACAAATATCCCTTCTTCCTTAATCTTGTAAATAATCCGGTAAGAGTAAAGGGAGAGTTCTCTGACCGTATCCTCATTAAGCTCCGTTACCTTCTTTCCAGCCCTGGGCACCCGTTCCAAAATATCGGTCTTCTCCCGAATATCCTGGACGACCTTTTTTGCATAGAAGCGGGAATCATGAGCGATGAAATCATGGATTGAACGCAAATCTGCCCTGGCCGGTTGCGACCAAACTACCACGATTCGATTTCCCGCTTCAGCTCATCACTGGTGACGATCTGACGCTGTTCCACGGCATCCTGGCCCTTGCGGATTTTGTCCAGCACATAAAGCCGGTACATGATTTCATCCATGTCGGCGTCCTCTGGTAACTGGCCAATGGTGCTGAGTGCTTCCTGTTTTGCGGCTTGCATGGTGAATTTCCGCCGGTAATCGTGTATCAAGAATCGAGGACAGACAATGTTAGGCTTGGCGAGCAGGGGGATTGAGAATGACGCGCTCCTCGATCATGTTCAGCGGCTTCGCTCCCAATTTACCCCACGATAAACCCGCACAGCATTCCCCGCTCAAGCCACGTGTGCTGCCGCCACTTTCTATCTTCCGCCGCGTGCGCTTGTTCATCCGCCCGCTGGCTTAACAATGCCCCCAACCGCGCCAGCGCCAGCCGCCGATTCGTGTGCTGGGAGCGCTCTTTCTGTGCCAGCACGCTGAGTCCGGTCGGCCGATGGGTGATCCGCACGGCGCTCTCTGTGCGATTGACATGCTGGCCGCCGGGGCCGGACGCGCACTGGGTTTCGATGCGCAGGTCGTGCTCGCGCCAAGTATAGACCACCGGTTCCGTGAATGCCAAGATACGGACAAACCAGTTCTTGCGCTTGTGATTTGGGCGATAGGGGCTGGCGCCGATCCATTGGATGGTGCCGAGCCAATCGGCGACGCGCGCCCGAACGTCGGGGCCGCTGACGCGCAGCAGCACCGAGCGCGCGTCGCCGGCGTGCTGGCCGGGGGTGCGGTCGATCTCCTCGACAGCGAGACCGCGGTCGGTCAGCTCGGCGGTCTGACGCGGGGCGAGCTGGCCGACCACCCATTCGCACTCGTCGGGATAGCGACCGGCGGAAAGTTGCAGCCAGAGCCTTGGGGTGCTCATCGCCGGGCCTGTTTGAATTTGCGCTTGGATTTGGGCTCGGAATTTGGCTTGGACTTGCCAGCGCCGCGCGCTTTGCTCGGCCCTTTGATCGCTCCGGCGCGATCAGCACGTCGCACCTTGTAGGTCAGCACCGGTCGCAGGGTGGCGATGATCTGGCAGAGTCCGGCCGCGACCAGGTCGGCGACCACTTGTTCGATGCCTTTATAGGCTTCCGGGGCTTCGTCATAGAGCAGTTCCTTGTCGTCGCAGATGACCTGGCTGTCGAGCGCGGTGGTGCGCAGATCCTCGGGACGCTGGCGGGCGCTAAGACGCGGGCGGGCGTCGCCGCGTTTCCATTTGCGCCCAGCGCCATGGGCGAGGGAGCGCAGACTGGTGTCGGTCGTGGTGCTGGTTTCGTGCCCGGACTGGATCAGGGGCTTGACCAGATAGGACAGGGTGCCGCGCGAGCCGGGGATGACCACGGGGCCGCGATCAGCCGGGGCGGCGCCTTTGCGATGCAGCCGGAGGGTCTCGCCGGCCCAGTCAGTGGGTTCGACCAGGTTGTGCCAGACATCGAGCCGTCGCTCGCCGTCGGCGTTGAGGGCGTCGAGCAGGCGCCGGGCGATGAGCCGACGATTGGCTTCGGCCCAGTGGATGGCTTGGTCGTGCGCCTGGAGGTAGTCGCGCGCGGCGGGGGAATCCGGCGCCAGGCCCTGATGGCCGTGCGCGTCGATCACGGCGCGCAGCTCGGCTTCGCCAAGACCGCGCGAGCCGCTGTGGACTAGGAGCAGGAGATGATCGGAGTCAAGATTCAGCGCGGCGACGGCGTCTGGATCCAATACCTCGGCCAGCGTCTGCAATTCGGCGAAATGATTGCCGCCGCCGATGGTGCCAAGTGAGGCATCGAAATCCGTTGGCACCAAGCCCTGCTCGGCGCGCCAGTGCGCGAGGTCGCCGCTCCAGGGGCCTTCGAGATCGGTCAAGCGCTCGCTGGCGCGGGCGGGCTTGAACTTGCGCATCGCCAGATCGGTCTGCCACAGCCCCATGCCGCAGCCGATGTCGTTGCCGACCAGGGCGGGATAAATCCTGTCCGCCAGAAAAGCCGCGCCAATGGGATAACCCTTGCCGGGGTGCAGGTCGGGCAGACCGACAGCGGCGCGCATGCCGGGCAATGCGGCGGTGTGCTCCAGTTGGCGCAGCGCCTCGCCTTCGATCCAGGTGTCCGGGGAGGCGATGAGGTTGACCTGTGATGTGGCCGGACTTGGATGGCCGTTTTGCCCGTTCATCCGGGCGCGCCGCGCAATTGCCTCGGGGGTCAAGGCGTCTGTGTCTTCGATAGGCAGGGTCGCTTGCGCAAGCGGTCGCTGGCGCGCGCGGACCCGGTCTTCCTCTGTCATGCCGAGCTGTCTGTTACGCATCCGGTTCACCCCGTCACACCCAGCACCCGCCGGTCGCGCGGCCAGTCCTCATGCAAGAAGCCGCTCGCGACCAGCCGGGCTTCATCGCGCACTGGCAAGCGCATCTCCAGCTCGTCCATCAGGTCGAAGAATTCATGGATGCTCAGCCCCTTGCCGGCATGCACGAAGGCGAGCAAGTCTCCGGGGGGATGCACCAGTCCGCGCTGCCGCAACCGCTGCAACGCGCGCTCGCGCTGATCGGGGCGATGCCACAGGGTGGCAGCGGTACGAAATTGTTTCGTGCGCTTCAAACACTCGCGAATGTCGCCCGGGTCGTAACCGATAGGAGTGCGGGATAACAGCAGCGTGCCGTCGATGAGCAGTTGGATCGCCAGCCGCTGGGCGGCGGCCATGCCGGGCGCTGGCTCGATAACGGCATCAAAGGCGCTGTCCAACGCGGCTTGTTCCGTTGCGTTCCAGGGCATTGAGGCGAGGTGTCTTGGACGGTTGATCACCACCGCGACGCAGTAGACGCATTCCGGCGGTCGCCAGCCTGGGGCATGCCGGGCTAGGTCAGCAACGGCCTGCGGATCACTGGCATCGATCACCACCACGACGTAGTCGCCCGGCGCGACCTGAGCGTGCAGCCAATGGGTAACGGCCCGGGGCTCCTGTGCCGACTGCGCCATCAGCTCGACTTGGTCGACATCGGTGCGACGCTTCAGGGTTTGGATAAAGGGGCTCGCACCGGCACCAAGGCCGATACAGCAGGATCGCGAGGGAGGGAACAGGGCCGTCATGACAAAGCCGCCGCCGGCTTCTTCAGAACGGGTCGCCGTCGAGTGCGGCTCGAACGGCCGCAACAGGGTTGTGAACTTGTTGCTCGCGGCCCCTACGCCAGCGCCACCCAGCGGCCAGAGCAGGCCAGACCCGAGTGCTTGCAGCCATTGACGGCGATTCATCCTGCCTCCCTCCCGTGCATTGTGTTTTCCGCCGACAGAGTCGTCGACTCGGCTTCAGTCTAGCTGGACGTTGCGACTGAGTTTGTCGCACGTCGGTCGCCATCACCGACCAGTCAGACGGTCTTCGTCGTTGCTGGGTGATTTCGCGAGCCAATGAGACAGCCGCTCGGAACGCCGTTGATGATCAATCGACATGGGCTTGGCCTCAATCGGTCAGAGCCAGTCTTCGCAGCGCAAGCCCGGGACGCGTTCAAACTCCCGGCGATTATTTGTCACCAAAACAGCATTTTCCGCCACCGCGTGGGCTGCGATCAGCAGATCCATGTTGCCGATCGGCGTGCCGGCGCGTTGCAGCTGAGCGCGCAATTGTCCGTAACAGCGCGCCGCGGCTTCGGTCCACGCCAGCACCCTCAGCCGCTGATAGAAATCCTCAATGTCGCTCAGAATCGCGGTGCCGCGGGTTGGATGCAGCGCGGCCCCAAATTGCAACTCGGCAAGGACGATGGTCGAGATGGCGAGGTTGTCATGTCCGACTTGATCGAAGCGTTCCTTGACGGCGATTGGCCGTTGTCGGATCACGAAGCTACAGGTGTTGGTATCAAGCATCCAGGTCATGGAAGCACGCTCGGTCCTGTGGTGGCTCTTGGGCGCGATCCTGGAGGAAATCCTCGGGGGTTGCGCTGGGCTGGGTGAAAAAATCATCCCACCCGCTGGACTTCTCGCGCAACACCACCGTGTTTCCGACTTTCTCGATCAGAACCTCGGTGCCTTTCATGCGGAACTCGGCCGGCAGTCGCACGGCCTGGCTACGACCATTCTTGAAGAGTTTGGCGGTTGCGGTCATCGATGATCCTCCGGGATGCCATGGGCGCGGTCTATACCATCAGTATAGATCGGTTTTACGACCATCGTGCCGTTCCCGGTGGCGGTTCCCGATGATTTTTCACCAGTCTAGCCATGCATCGCCCCCTCTTTCGCGTCTCCTTTTTTTTGGCCGGGGGAAAGCCCGATGAGAGTCCAATACGACAGCCTTCGTCGCATGTCCCCGCTATATTGATCATCGCGCTGTCGGCCCAGCGGCGTGAAGCCGATTGGCACGAGACGCCAAGCCCCAACAGCGAAACCGGGTCTTTCCCGACGAGCGGTCGTTTTTCAACCCTGAACGGTCGATTTTCGCGGAAACGCGACCGCCGCCTAACGGATATCACAGGGTTCTGGCACATCCGGACGGCTGGATTTTGGTTCTTTAACAATTCATTCAATGCTGCCGCATCCCCCGCGCGTTGCGACCGCTCGGGCGTTGATTGCGCCCCGGCGACGACTTTTCTGGATTAGCCCCAGGCTGAAACAGCCCGTCAACACGGATATTCATGCACGAAATGGCAAACAGCGCTGACGTCATCTTTCAGTTTTCTCGCCTAGTCGAACACCCACGCAGGAGATTCATCCATGCCGAAAAACACTGACCGCCTTAGCTCCCACGATTGGCTCGTGCGCATCGGCCTCGATGAGGACGGCCAAAACGATCTGCTATTAGAGGACGAACCACTCGACAACCTGACCGGCGATCCCTCCTCGGCGCTGCGCGAGCGCTTCCAGCAATGGCAGCAGCGGCACCGTTTCGCGCCCGGC
Organism: Thiorhodovibrio winogradskyi; assembly: GCF_036208045.1. Taxonomy (NCBI): domain Bacteria; kingdom Pseudomonadati; phylum Pseudomonadota; class Gammaproteobacteria; order Chromatiales; family Chromatiaceae; genus Thiorhodovibrio; species Thiorhodovibrio winogradskyi. The sequence goes on from NZ_CP121472.1 coordinate 700,325, forward strand.
GATCTGGTGGTCTGGAAGCCGGGACTGATGAACAAGCGCTACCCGCGTGCCACCCAGCCAGCGGTGGTGCTGGAGGTGCTCGATCAGCCGGTGTTCGACAGCGAACGGGATGCCGGTAGTCCCTACTTCCGCGAGCCGTTGGATCTGGTGCTTGGGCTGTTCGTCGATGAAGGGCCGAATCGCGGCGACTTTCTGAACTGGCATTACGACAGTCGCCGCTTTCAACCCTGGCAGCCCGACTGAGTTTGAGCACCGGCCCCCTTGGGGTCCGGTGAAAACATATGTGAGTTAGGACATTGGCAATTTCACATCAGGAGAAACGCATGACTGACAACCTTTACCGCTGGCGCCCCGACCTAAACGCTGTCACAGCCCATGAGCTGCGCCTGGCGCGCTTTGCGCTGGGGCTGCTATTTAGCGACAAGCGCGTGCGCGAGCGCCTGGAGGATCGCGATTTTCTGCGCGCGCTTTGGGATCTGACCGGGACGTTGCTGCCGACTCGGTTCCGTGCCGAACTTTATGCGCAGGCAGCTGACACTGACGAGGACGACGAGGATGACAAGGACCTAAGTGATCTGATCAGGAAGCTGGAAGCGGAGCTTGAGCGCCCCCTTCCCGAGCCAGATGAGAATGAGCACTTGTTCTCTAGCCGTGGTCCACTGCGCAAGTTTTACCGGGGCCTGCCACGCCGGATGCTCAAGCAATTGGATCAGGCCGACGACAATCGCTGCATTTCGCCGGTGGCCAGTCTGCTCAGCCAGTCCCTGGGGCTGGACGCCACCGCCGAACGCATCCTCGAGTACCTCGACCTGCGCGACACCAGCAGCGCCTTTGACGAGTTGGTGAACGAAGGGCGTATCAATCGGCATGTGCGCGGTGATGTGCGCCATTGCGTCGCGACCATGCTGCGCATCGATGAGCGGGCGCTGCGCCGTTCCGTGCAGAAAAGCGCTCCGCTGCGCCAGCTCGGATTACTGGACTATCGTCGTAACCATCCGGATGTCGAGGATCTGCTGAAGCCGAGCGATCTCTTGAGCGATCTGTTTGAGGCCGAACCACAGGATGAAGCCGCGCTGCTCGCCCGCCTGGTCGAACCCGCCCCGGCGGGGGACTGGACACCGGCGGCCTTTCCGCATCTGCGCGAGCGTGCGCTGGAGGTGCAAGAGACCCTGGCCGCCGCCGCACGCTCGGGCGTCGCTGGCGTCAATGCACTCTTCCATGGCCCGCCGGGCACCGGCAAGACCGAGCTGGCGCGCGCGCTGGTCGCAACCAGTGGACTGACCGCCTATCAGGTGGCCAGTACCGAGGACAACCGCGACGGCCAGGAGGGCGGGCTGGATCGTGACGGGCGCCTGTCCGCCTACCTGGTCGCGCAACGCCTGTTGGCCAAGCGCCGGGACGCGGTGCTGATCTTCGATGAGGTCGAGGACGTGGTCACCCAACAGGACAGCTTGTTCGCGCTGCTCGGTGGTGCCGGCCCGACCGGCGAGCAAAAAGGCTGGATGAACCGCATCCTGGAAGAGAATCCAGTACCGGCGATCTGGATCAGCAACCAGACCCGCGGCATGGACCCGGCCTTTCAGCGCCGCTTCCTGCTGCCCGTGGCCTTCGTCACCCCGCCGCGCTCGGTGCGCTTACAAATGGCCGAGCGGCATCTCGGGGATCTTGGTCTGCCGCCGGCCTTGCTCGACGACCTGGCAGCCGACGACAAGCTCGCCCCGGCCACCCTGGGTGCGGCGCGTCGCCTGCTCGACTTGCGCCCGGATGCGCCCAAGGAAACCACGGTGCGGCGCAACATCGCCGCCATGCGCCACTTGTTGCATGGCGCGCCCGCGCCCCGGCGGCGGGAGTCGGCGACGGATTTTGATGTCGCTTATCTGAACCTGGCCGGCGGCATTGCGCCCAGCGCCCTGGTGCGCGCACTGGAGCGCGAGGGCAGCGCCCGGCTGTGCTTCTATGGCCCGCCGGGAACTGGCAAAACCGCTTTTGCCGAGGTATTGGCCGAGGCGCTGGATCGGGAACTGATCGCCCGGCAGGCATCGGATTTGATCTCACCCTATGTGGGCGAGACCGAGCAGAATCTGGCGCGGCTATTCGTCAGTATTGACCCAGAGCGGTCGGTGCTCTTTTTGGATGAAGTCGATAGCTTTCTGGCGGATCGCCGTCAGGCGCAGCGCCCTTGGGAGCGCACCCAGGTCAATGAGCTCTTGCAGCAGATGGAGCGCTTCCCCGGCATCTTCATCGCCGCCACCAATTTAATGAGCGGTCTGGATGCGGCGGCATTGCGGCGGTTCGACTTCAAACTGCATTTCCGCGTGCTCAAGCCAGAGCAACGGCTTGGATTGTTCGCGCGGGAAGCGCTCGGCGACGCGCACGCTGTGGTGCCTAGCAATCTCGCCTCGCATTTGGAGCGGTTGGAGTCGCTGACACCGGGGGATTTTGCCAATGTGAAGCGCCAACAGCGGCTGCTCGGTGAGCGGCTGGAGCCGGAAGCCTTTCTGCGGCGGTTGATGGCGGAGTGTCGGTTGAAGGAGACGGGGATGCGCGAAACAGCTTAGGTGCCCGAGGCTCGCCCCGCGTGCGCGGGGTGCAGCCTGGCCGAGGGCAACAGGCGATCCACCGGTTTGGATTGCAAGGTTCCAGTGAGTGACCATCACTCTGCTACAATGAAGACGAATCGTAACCAGCATTGGTTTGGAGAATAACCATGTTTTTCCGACTTCCCGTGAAGATCATTCTCTTGATTCTCGCCTGCATCTCCGCCGCTGTGATCTGGCAGCAGGCACAATTGGCGGTTTTGGCGCTGGGTCGTATTGACCCGGTTCCTGAGGTTGAGACGCTGATCGCCGAGGAGCGATACGCCGAAGCGGCCGATTACCTCGATTTTTTCCTGAACTACGATTATGTCAGGGACGACCCAAACGCACAGGCGTTGCATGCCGAAATCGAAAAAGTGCGCGGCAGCCTTTCCTATCGGGCAAGCAAGCTTGGCGAGGGCTTGTTTGAGGGCACCAGCGATGAAGCCATCGGCAAGGCGGCAGGAGTGATCACCGATTTTTTCGTTATTGGCGACCTGCGCGATCTTGCCGCGCAGGGCTCCAACTGGGTGCAGGGTGAAGAGGTCGATGAGGTGGTTGCGGCACTGGCCGCCATCGGCGTAGTCGCGACCGCGGCTCAGGTCGCCAGCGCGGCGGCCACGGTTGGCACCGCGGGTGCGGCGGCTCCAGCAGCGGCCGGTACGACGGGGGTGAAAGGGGGAGTGACCATCCTGAAAGCCGCCCGCAAGCTCGGCAAACTGCCGCCTTGGCTTGGAAAAACGCTCGTCAACAGCGCGCAAACCGTAAAAAAGACCAAGAAACTCGATTCCGTCACCGATCTCTTCAACGATGTTTACCGGCTGGCTCGCACACCTGGCGGTCTGAATCTGTTGAGCAAGACCAGCGATGCTGCCTCCCTTAGACGGATGGCGAAAGCAGCTGAAACCTTTGGCGATTCCACCGCCACCCTGTATCGCATCGGCGGTCCGACTTTTTTGAAAACCGCCGCTCGGGCGAAGCAACTGGGAACCGAGAGCATCAAGCTGGCCTCAACCTATGGGGTGAAAGGGCTCCGCGTGCTGGACAAAATCGGGCCGACGCGCTTTATCAAATATTCCGCCCGCGCTTCGAAAATCGCTTACAAAGGTGATTTTTTTGACTTGATCGCGCGTTTCCTTGCCATGCTGCCTACCTGGCTCCTCTACCTCCTGTGCGGCCTAGGTATTGTTGCCTGGATACCTTGGCAGTGGTTGAAGCGGCTTGGTCAGTCACTCATTCCCGAGAAACAAATCCCAGCCGCTTGAGCGTTAAAAAAACAAGCGCATCAAGCCCGTGGGCTGGGGTGAACGGTAGTGGCCCCCAGCATCGTCGCTGGCAAAATGCTGGGGTTCCTGCCTCACCCCAGCTTTCGCAAGTGAGCTAAATTATGAGGAAATGTCACAATGCCAAAGCGTGGTTACCTTCTCGCGCAGTTTGACAACGAGATTAGTTCTGCTTTGTTAGGTTCTGTTTTTCGTATGTTACTGACTTAAAAGCCTGTAGAAAATTGCTGGCTCAGCTCTGTAGTTCTGCAACACTCCGAAAAGCCCCTGGAAGCACCTAGGCCAATTAACGGCAATGCTGTCCGCAAGCGGACGCCGTGTCGGGCCGTCCGCGAAGGCGACTGTATCGAGCGACAGTCAAGCGGCTGGCTCGCTGGCGAGCAACCTCCTGGAGAAGGTGCTCTTGCCTGAACCAGCATTACCCAGAAGAATGACTTTCACGGTTGTCCTTGGCAAGATAGGCCCGCGAGACAGTCGCGCTGATGGTGTCTCGTCGGCATTGGGAAGCAATCATGGCGGTTATCCTCTGGCTTGTCATCGCCGCCTGGTCCTTTCACTGCATGGATCTGTTTTCCAGTGATTGGCTCAGGGGCGCTTTTTGTCCGATTCTTTTCGGAATGGCCATCCTTGTGCTGCTGGTCAAGCTCGTCTCCCGCTTCGGAGCAGGAGCTGGCGACGGATTCGGTGGCGATGGCGGGGATTGGTTTGACGGCGGTGGTGACGGAGGCGGTGATTGAGCCTCCATCCACCAAAGCCGCCTTGCTTGGCTCATCCCTTCACGCACACCACCTGCTTCAAGGTATGCACCACCTCGACCAGGTCGCTCTGGTTGGTCATGACCTGGTCGATGTCCTTGTAGGCGCCGGGGATTTCATCGAGCACGCCTTTGTCCTTGCGACAGACCACGCCTTGGGTCTGGGCTTCCAGATCGGCCGGCTTGAACTGCTTCTCGGCGGCGGTGCGGCTCATGCGTCGGCCAGCGCCATGGGCGCAGGAGCAGAAGCTCTCGGGGTTGCCCTTGCCGCGCACAATGTAGCTTTTCGCGCCCATGCTGCCAGGGATGATGCCCAGATCCCCCTCACGCGCGCGAATCGCACCCTTGCGGGTGACCCAGACATTGGCGCCGAAGTGGTTCTCGCGATCCACATAGTTATGGTGGCAGTTGACCACTTCCTCGGTGACGCTGAACGCTGGCAGATGCCGGGCGAGCGCGGCCAGCACCAGACGCATCATCTGGTCACGATTCTCGCGCGCATAGGCCTGCGCCCAGGAGACGGCCTCGACATAGTCATCGAAATGCTCCGTGCCCTCGGGCAGATAGGCCAAATCCCGATCCGGCAGCTGAATCATCCAGCGCTCCATGTCGCGGCGCGCCAGTTCGATGAAGTAATGGCCGATGGCGTTGCCAATCCCGCGGCTGCCAGAATGCAGCATCACCCACACGCGGTTGGACTCATCCAGACAGACCTCGATGAAGTGATTGCCCCCACCCAGGGTACCGATCTGGTTGACCCAGTTGGAGAAGCGCCCGAACGCCTTGAGCAGTTGCGGGTGCTTGTCGGTCATGGCCTTGAGCGGCGCGGCGAAGGGCTCGGCGGCGGTGGTGAGCGCGCGATCATCCTTGTGCTGCGCGCGCCCGACCGGCACGTCGCGGCTGATCTGGTCGAACAGCTTTTTCAGGGCCTTTTCATCGATCTGCTCGGCCGTCAGCGAGGTCCGCGCGGCGGCCATGCCGCAGCCGATGTCGACACCGACGGCGGCCGGGATGATGGCCTTGTCGGTCGCGATCACACTGCCGATGGTGGCGCCTATCCCTAAATGCACATCGGGCATGGCGGCGACATGATGATGGATGAAGGGCAAGGTCGAGATGTTGATGAGCTGCGCTTGTGAGCGCGCATCGATGTCGTCGGTCCAAACCTTGACGGGCTTGGCGCCCTCAGTGAATACCTGCCGAATGGGCATGTTGTCCTCCTCGCCGCCCTTGAGCGGCTTTGTTGATCCGGCTCCTCTTGGAACAAGAGGGACGCCGAGATGACATGACCGCCATTAACCCTGACGGGCCAAGGCAGCCAAACCACGGCGGGGATGGCGTTGCGAACAGGAGGTTTCGGGACGGAAGCCTGGACACTCCGGTGTTGCTCAACCCCGCCAGATCGACTGACGGGGTGACCGGTCAGGCGATCAGCACATGCGCGCTGGCGTTTTGCCGAATGGTCGGCGGTTGAGGTGGCAGCGGCGCGGTGATGTGCGACGTTGATGGGCGGGGAACGCGCTTGCGAAATCACGCGCACGCAGAACCACCATGCCGCCTGATCGGGAATCGGCGGCAGTCGGGGTGATCGCGACGGTGGGAATGGTGGGACGCAAGGCGTTATCCTGACAGCGAAGCATCATGGAAACGGTTGTCTGAAGACATCCGCGAAAGTGAGAAGTCTAGACCCGATGCGTTCGTCCCGCAACCGGCGAAGAACCGGCATCGCGGGCGCTGGCAAGGGGATCGGAGAGCCAGCCGCAATAACCTTGCGCGCACTGATCACCTATTCGCGATTAACCAGCGCGCGAGTGTCAGGCACCCGATTCAAACGCTGAAGGCCACATGCCCCTTGGTGCACGCGAGAATGGAATTGATCGGAAACCTGTTCGAGGATATCCCGCCGACGCTGCCAGGCGAAGTTGTCGAGGAACTGATCCGCGCCCGTCATGCGCGCATTGAGCGGATCCTCTCCCATGGTCAGTCGTCGCCAGAGACGGGCTGGTACGACCAGGACGAGCATGAGTGGGTCTTGGTGCTGCAAGGCGCGGGACGGCTATTATTCGACGATCAGCGCGAGGTGCTACTAAACCCAGGGGATCATCTTCTGATTCCCGCGCATTGCCGGCACCGGGTTGTGTGGACCGACCCTGAGCAGGTCACCCTTTGGTTGGCTGTGTTCTTCCGTGAGATAGAGGGTGCGCCTCCGCATCACGAGGGCGCGGCGTAAGAAACTGATGCTGTCAATGGATGCTGGCCCGAATGATCGCTAACACCCGCATTGCGAGCTATCAGCAGCAAGCTGCGCTTGGTCCCTGAAGGATGCTTGATCCAAGCACGACTGAATCCATGCCCGACCTGCGCCAACCCGATCCCACTCCCGCCGAACGCGCCCTTGCCGTCGGTGACTTTTCCGCGGCGGCAGCCGGAATGGCTCTGGCCTTGTCGGTCTATGTCCTCTTCACCCGCACACTGCATGGCGCCGGGAAATCGGTGCCCAACCCACTCACACCGGCCGCGCGGCGACGCCTGCCTGGGTTGGCCGGGGCGCTGTTGCTCGGCACCGGGCTGCTTTATCTGCTGACCGGCCTCTGGCATGGCTGGGAGGTGAGTGCCCAAGCCGCGCGCATCAATCACGTGGTCTTTGTGCTGGCGGTCATGGCTTCCCTGTACAACTTCCACGCCATGCGGATTCAATATGAGCAGCACCGCTCAATCGCTGGTGGAAATCGCCGCGCGCAGCGGCCTGTGGCTCCCGGATGCACCGCAGGCGCTGGTTTTAGCGTGAAGGAATTCGCATGATCCACCGCGCGACGCTGCCGCCGATGCTGCTCGTAACGCTTGGCGCCCTGGCGGCGCTGACGCCCTTCGCGATCGATCTTTACCTACCGAGCTTGCCGACACTTGCGCGCGATCTGGACAGCGATATCCGCCTGGCGCAGTTGAGTGTGACGCTGTATCTTTGGTTCTTCGCCAGCGCACAGTTATTCTTTGGGCCGTTATCGGATGTGCACGGGCGCCGACCGCTGATCGGCGGAGGTTTGCTGGTCTTTGCCCTCGGCGCGCTGGGCTGCGCACTGGCCCCGTCGATCAGCTTGCTGCTGCTCTGCCGCGGTCTGCAAGCCATTGGCGGCGCCGCTATTGCCGTGACGATTCCGGCCTTGGTTCGAGACCGCTTCGCGAATGATGACTATGCTCGGGTGATGACCCTGGTGATGTTGATCATGGGACTGGCTCCACTCATCGCACCGAGTCTTGGCGGACTGTTGCTCTTGCTGGGCTCCTGGCGCTGGGTGTTCGCCACCCTCCTTATCATTACTCTGGCCACGGCACTGCTATTCACCCGGGTTATTCCCGAAACCCTACCACCGCAGCGGCGGCAGCCGCGTCTAGGCGCGCAACTGCGCCACTATGGGCGCATTCTTGGCCATCGGCGAGCGCTGGCTTATCTGGGCACGGCCTCGGCCAGCTTCGCGGGGCTAATGGCTTTTGTGGTGGGCTCGCCCTTCGTCTATATCGAGCTGCATGGCATCTCGCCGCAGATCTTCGGCCCGTTGTTCGGTGCCAATGTGGCGGCGGCGCTGGTGGTCTCGCTACTAAACGCCCGCCTGATTCCGCGCTTTGGCGCCGAACGGATGCTGCGCGTTGGGCTTGGCGTCCAGGTCTTCGTTGCCGTGCTATTGCTGGGGTTAACTAAAGTGCCCGAGCCAAGCCTGTGGCTCATCGCACCCTTGACTGGTGCTTATCTTGGCATGACAGCACTGATCATGGGCAATGCCATGGCTGGGTTCATGGCAGACTTCGCCGCGCTGGCCGGCACCGCCTCGGCCTTCGGCGGCGCGGTTCGCTTCGCAGTGGGCGCACTCAGCGGCTCGCTAATCAGTCTGTTGCACAACGGCAGCGCCACGCCGCTCTTGGTTGGAATGGGGGTGAGCGGTTTGCTGGGCGGGTGTTGCTATTGGCTTGGTGCGCGGAAGTGAGGCAGGCAGGTCTCCGCCGTCAGAGCAAAGGCCCTCACCAACAGGGGGCGGCCAGGCTGGACGCCAATCCCATGACATCCCAGGGCGAGGGCATCGGCATCCCGGACGGGTATCCACCGGCCTTGAGGCGGATAACAAACTCGGCCCATTGCAGCGGACGCGGCAGACCACCATGCCGCAACGCCAGCGCATGCAATTCACCCACAAAGGCACGATCGCAGGCAATATCGGAGCCAAAACCGGCGGTGCAAAGATCGTGTCGCATGCAGGCCGCGTCGAAGGGGTCGATAGGTGGCGGAACATGGCCGGCTTGGGGCCAATCGATCCCGCACCAGTTGCCATAGATGGGCATGCATTTGAAGGCCAGAGCGCTCTCGCTGCCGCCGGCAAGACTCATAGCCATCAATGCAACCACAATTGTCTGTCGGATCATCGAACCTCTCCGCTCTTGGATCAAGACTGTGCGAAAGTGTAGCACGCGCGTTCCTCCGATCTCATCGACGCGATCAACCAGAGAATCGCAATACGCTCTTTCAGGGGCGACATCGGGCAAGCAATCATTGCCAAAGTCCCCAATCGATCATCAGAGGACATAATCAACGCATCGGAGTCTGGTTCTATGTCCAAACCAAAGCACCCCTGGCAATTTCGATCACGCTTTCGCGCCAATGCCTTCGGCTGGAAGGGCTCCAAGCTCGCCTGCGAGCGGCTCAAGCAGGCGCTCACACTCACCGAGATCATTTAGGTGGCGCGCTCGGACCCGTTGCTCGCCGCTGAATTTAACGGGTCGAATTTAACCGAATTTAACGGGTCAGGATCGATTTAAATATCGGGAACAGACCAGGACGATCAAATCGCGTTACGTTTTGCTCCAACCGAAGCTGTTTTCGCTCTCGCTCAACCGGCCCGGCTGAGCTTTAAAAACCGGGCCAGGCTCGCATTATTTTCCCTGCGCGCGACACCGCCTGCCTGGAGAAGGGGGGATCACAAAAATGACTTTAACAATCGGAAACCCCTTATAGCTGCGCTTGAGGGATGCGAATCACTGCTCGGCGGCGGTGTGCAAGGCAGCCAACCAGGAGTCGGCATCGGTGCACAGCACAACATCGTCGGCAAGCTGCTCGAGCCGATCCAAATCGGTGATACGCTCGAGCATCGGCTTGCTTTGTTCGGCAGCGGCCTCGCCGAAGCGACTGTGGAGTTGGCGCAGCAGCGTGCGGCGGGTACTTTCGATAGCGCCTTCCTTGTGGCCTTCCCTGCGTGCCGCGTTCAGCAGTGTGACCTCATCACTTAGCGCACGGGCGCGCGCTTCGGCCCAATAGCGCTCCTGCTCATCGGCGCTCAGGACGCGCAGCTTGGCGTGGGCTTTCTGAACGGCGGGGTGGGCGAGATTGTTCATGACAGCCTCCTCGTTCCAGTGCTCGAAGTAAGCGATCCAAGCGGACAGGCGCTCGGGGAGTTGGCCGAGCCGGTCGGCCTTGCGCAGTTCGACAATGTTGACCTCGATGGTTTCCTCAAGGCGCTTGGCGCGCTGGGGATCGTACATCACAAAGCGCCACAGGGCATTGTTCTTGTCGCCGGGCTCGCCTTTGAACAGGTCGAAATCGAGCAGATGGATGCCGATGACCGCCTGGGCTTGCTGGTAGTCCTTGCCGACTTCGAGTTGCTCGCTGTAGAGGCGCGAGAGGTACATCATGGCGCGCCGGATCCAAAACGTGAAGTGTTGCACCTGAATCTCGATGTTGAAGCGCCGCCCGCGCTCATCGACGCCCTTGAGATCCAGCACCAGGCGCTTGCCGGTGATGCGCTCGGGCGTCAGGCGGGCATCAAGCAGGGTGATCTCGACAATCGGTGGTTCGTCGGCGCGCACCGCATTAATCAGATCGATCAGCAACTCCGGCTCTTCGGAGAAGATGCGGAAGAAGACGTAATCGTTTTTCGGATCGAGCAGGCGGTTGGTTTTCTCGGTCATGGTAGGGGCGGGCAACATCGGTTTCGCGCTCGGATAAGGCATATGTCACCACGAACCGCTAGCCTTGACCAACCACGGAGGCTAACTGTAATCAAACGGGTCCAATCAAACGGGTCAGGTTAGGTTTCATTTTCCTGGATGAGATTGAATAAACCTGCGCTATTCGCCAAACTCTGTGCATTCGAGCGGGTTAACAGTTGCGCAACCGGCCCGGCTTTTAATGTTTTTCGGCTGGAAAATCCCAAGACCTCCGAATAATGATCGAAAGGCGTGAAAACTGGGATGATTGCTCTTGACCTTTAACGCTTCTCTCAGTGGTTGCATCTGTTGTGGATTGGACGTCGGACACCTGAATTGGCTGCGCAGTCGTCGCGATCAGCGATAAGCCCCTGTGGAGAACCCAGAAGACCTGTTGGCTCGCCCGCGTTTGCGTGTTTCACTGGAGCACTTCGAGATGGTTGAGCCGCAATCAGGCGGCGAGCCCCATGCCGCTGTCGCGCTTGGCTTCCAACTCCTGTCCTCAAGGAACCGCCTGGTCTTGAAAACCGGCGAGATCCAGGAGCGCCAAACACTGCCCCCCGATCCGTCTCTGGAACAGGTTGTGCTGGCATTCAACCGCGCAAGCGCGCGGTGTCGCGCTTTGTTGCCGAGGTGTCAGATTTGCGCTAGGGCTCGCGATAACGCATCTTTGCCGCCCCGAGCCGCGCCTTGAGTGCGTTCATGGCGGAATCCAGCGCACCGCGACCGCGAAAGCCCAAGCGGATATGCGCGTCCTCACCCATGTGCGGCAGGCTAAAGAGCTTGAACGCGGGGAATTCCGCCCCAAGCGCCTGCATGATGGGGATGAGCTGACTCTCTGGCACCCCAAGTACCTCAATCGCTTGTTCCGCGAGCGGCGCCGACAGCTCTCCAGTGGACCCATACAGAGTGTCGAGCACCCAGTCCGCCATTGGCCAGGCCATGGACGGGAAGCCGGGCAGGAAGCAATGTCGATGGATCTGAAAACCCGGCACCTGGGTGACCGGATTGGGGATCAGAGTGCTGCCATCGGGGAGCTCGGCCATCAGAATTCGGTGCGGATAGGCCTCGGCGCCAAAACGCTCCTCAATGATGGCGCGCGCCTCGGGATGCTGCACCAGGGGGGTACCAGCCGCGGCGGCGGCGCAGGCGCGGGTATGGTCATCCGGGGTCGCGCCGATGCCGCCGCAGCAAAAGACCGGCTCGCCAGAGGCAAAGGACAGCCGCAAGTGGCGCTCAATGGTCGGCGGATCATCGGGCAGCATCCAATACCAGGCCAGCTGATGCCCGCGCGCCAGCAGCCGCTCGCGCAGCGCCGGAAAATGGCCATCGCTGCGGGTGCCATTCAGCACCTCATCGCCGATGACAATCAGTCCGAAGTCAAGTGGTCCACTGATCTTGCAGGTTTCCAACATCTTAAGACATTTCTGTGTAGGGACGAATGGATTCGCCTAATGGATTCACCACCCGAGCAATCGCAGACCGTCCCGCGCCAGACCAAGCGCCAGGGCGCAAAGCGCGAGCCCAAGCACAACAAGGACTGTGCGGTAGGCACGCTGGTTCAGGTATCCGCGCGTGCGGCCCATCAGCATTGCAATCAGCACCTTGGTGCCAACCAGCAATCCATAAAAGCTCAGCAGAAAAGCCGCTGGCGCTAGTGCGCCAGTTTCGCCGGCGCGAGTCAGAATCGGCCCGCCAACACCCAGCCAAAACAAATAAGGGTGGGGGCTAAACACATTGGCCAGCAGGCCCTTGCGCAGCGAATGGGGCGCGACTGGCACTGCCTTGGGGTTGGGCAACTGAGCCGGCGCGCGCAGTGTCTGCAAACCAAAGCCGAACACCAGCAGGCTACCCACCAGCGACAGGGCACCGAGCACGGCATCGGAATCCGCCCACTGACGCAGCAGCAACCAGCTCGCCAGCACCAGCGGCAGATCGGTGATCAAGGGCGCAAGCGCGACCCGCACCCCGGCAGCCGTGCCATGGCGCAGCGCCTCGGCCAGCACCAGCGTCAACAAAGGCCCAGGCGCGACACCGGCGGCAAGTCCAAGCACCAGGCCAAGGATGAAGAACTCAGTCATTGTTCGTCAGGGTGCGTGGTGTCAGGCGGGGCAAGAGCGGATCGCAGTGGCGAAACGCCAGCTGAAGCGAGCCTGGTCAGTATAAAGCAGCCGCTTTTCCGAACGCCCAACAGGCTCAAGGTCTTAATCAGCGGCTGCCTTAACCGTCGGTTCCATGTCCACTGGGCAGTTGAGCGAGCGTGCAATCAAACAGAGCTTGTGAGATTTTTCCAGTATCCTCTGTCCCTGCTCCTCTTTGCCGGCGGCAACTGTCAGTTCGGGGCGAATCAGAATGCGCTTGAAACGGTAGCCGATCTTGCCCTCCTGGATCAGCTCGCCCTCGGCGGTTGAGCGGTAGTCTTTGATCTCGAGTTGTGACATGCCGGCGATGACCAGCACATAGTTTGCGAGGCAGGTCTCGGCCGCGACCACCAGCAGGTGCTCGGGGCTGAAGCGATCATGGCTGTGCGGGGAGCCAACTGGCAAGGTCGCATGCTCGTCAATGGCGATATCGCCACCTTCGCCATCTCCTGTCCAGCTGTAAGCGGTGTGATAATGCATGGGAATTTGGCTCATCTTGGGAATCTCCTTGGGTAATGAATGACACTATGAATTGCCTTGGTGCCTCATCAGCGCATGGCCAGCCGATCCGGCTCAAGTTTTGGCGCGGCATCGCCTGGTTGCTGGTGATTCTGGTGGTGGTGCTATCGGTGCTGCCGACCAGTGTGCCACCGGGATTTGATGGTGGCGACAAGCTTCAGCATCTGCTGGCTTATGCGGTTCTGGGGTTTTTCTTCGCCGTCCTCTATCCGCGCCACCAGCGCCTGGCTCTGCTGGGGCTGATTCTGCTCGGAGCCCTGTTGGAATGGGTGCAGGGTCTGCTGCCGGTGCGTGTTGCCAGTCTGCCCGATTGGCTGGCCGATGCCTTGGGTGTTTTGCTTGGCATCTGGCTGGCGCAATCCCGGGCGCGGGCTCTGTTTGCCTGGCTCGAACAGAAGATCCTGATGCTTGCCATGGTATTGGGCCGCCGCGCTCACAGGCGCAATTGAGCCCCGGCGCCGCCGGCATGGGCATTTTCGCCAAAGGCATGATGGAAAGCAGCGATGCCGGCTTCGCCCGTGCAATGGGTGGCCATCACATCGGTGATGCCGAGATCCCGCAACCGCTGGATCTCGGCAGCAATGGCCGACGCGTCGGAGTACATCAGATGAAAACCACCGATGGCCCAGCGCGCCGGCGCGGGCAGCCAGTCGTTCGCCCTGGCGACCAGGGCGCTCATGCCTGGGTGGGCGCAACCGCTGATGACCGCAGCACCGCTTGGTGTCTCGAGCACCAGCGCATGCTCGGGTGGGTCGCTTGCGAGCATGCCGGTGGAATGCACGCCCTTGGCGATCTGGAGCGGTTCGTCATCGGCAATAAGGCAGTGGATCCCAAGGTCGATCAAATCGCCAAGCAGATGTTTGGAGAAGCCGCTGTGCAGCACGCACTTGATGCGGGGGTTAAGTTCGAGTATCGAATCCAGCCCGCCAATATGATCCCAATGTGCATGCGACAGAAACAGCCAGTCGATGTCGGTCGGCGCCACGCCAAGCGCGTGCATGTTGGCCAGCAGCACGCGTCCGTTGCTGCCAGTGTCAAACAGCAAGCGGTGGCTCGGCCCCTCGGACCCGAAGGCGAGGCCAAACTCAATAAGGGCAGAGAAACCCCAGAGGGGACGCGTGCCAGGCGCGCCCGGGATGTTGTCGTAAAGGATCTGGAGTTGCACAGGTGTCATCGCGGTTGGCTTCTTGGACGTCGAGGAGACTTGCGGGTTGGATGGGTGGCATTCCAGCATGCCGGGCGACCTCCGGTCGATGAAATCTGTCACCGCGCGGGCCAGGCTGCCGGCGTGCGGGCGCCATGACCAGCTCAAGCCAGCATGATGCCACGCCGACCGGCTCACCTCGGTGCGGAGGGGTGGACGGAAGCTTTGGGCTGGTGGCGTTCGATTTCGACGGTACCCTGGCCGACAGTTACGGCTGGCTGGTGGGTGCTCTGAATCGGTTGGCTCCGCGCCATGGCTTTCGCGCCCCAAGTCCCGCTGAGGAGCCCAAGCTGCGCCAACTTAGCGCGGCGGCCATTTTGCGCCGGCTTGGGATTGCGTGGTGGAAGCGCCCGCGGGTGGCCCGCGCCTTGCGCCAGTTGATGGCGCGGGAGATCGACCAAATCCGGCTCTTTCCCGGCATTCCCAGCCTGGTGCAAAGCCTACGCGCCCACGGCCTGAGACTGGCCATCGTCAGCTCCAACGCGCCGGAGAATATCGCCTCCGTTCTGGGGGAGTGTCACTTCGGGCTCTTTGAGCGGGTGGAAGCCGGTCTGAGCCTCGGCGGCAAGGCGACAAGCCTGCGCGCCCTGCGGCGGCGTTATCGGCTCGCACCCGGGCAACTGCTCTACATCGGCGATGAGGTGCGGGACTTGGAGGCCGCGCGCGCGGCCAAGGCGGCAAGTGGTGCCGTCGCCTGGGGCTACAACCACCCGGATGCCCTGCGCGCCTTGCAGCCGGATTTTCTGTTTGAGTGTCCCGAGGACATTGCCCGGGTACTGACCCCGCATGGCTGAGAGGGCTCGGCTGCGATTCAGGCGCGAGCCCGGACGCGCGTGAGGCCAATATCGAGCGCCCGGGTCAAGCAATGGGATTAAGAACTGGGATCAGAAACGGGGATCAGGCGCTGGCATTAGGCACGACCGGAGAAGGAACTGAAGGCAGAGGGATCTCCGCCACGCGACTGGCTCCCGTAGGAATCCATCAGTCGTGTGACATTTTGGCGCACTTGTTCGTTGACATTCATGTCCCGCGCGCCTTCGCTCATGATGTTCTCCGCACCGGGATTGGCCTGGCCGGTCTCCAGCGGCCCCGTGGCGCGCGTCAAGGCTTGCAGTGTCGGCGTGAGATTATTCCCGGCGCTCATGTCCGAGCGTCCAGGGCCTGTCGTGCTGGCGGGATTGGTGGTCTCGGTGCCGGGTGGATTTTGTCCAGGCACTGATTCCAGCATGCTCGAGCGCGCCCCGGGTTGTTCGCCCGGGCGGAAGGCACCCTCTTGCTGCCCGATTTGCAATTGGCTCTGCGAGCGATCTTGCAACCTATCCTGCAGCTGGGTTTGCTCCGGCATGGGCGCGCCGTTCTCGAGCGGCGATGAACCCTGTTGTTGGCTCAGTGCCGCCGACGACATGTTGCCAATGCTCTGTTGCGGGTAGTTCAGCGGTTGAAAGCTGGAAATGCTGCTGATTGCGCTCATGGTTGTCTCCGTGCCGGTTGCACCGGCGAATCTGGCTCCCAGGTCACCTTAAGAATGATTGGGCTTGTTCTCTTCAATACTAGCCGATCAATGGTTTCCAGTGGAGGATTTTTTGCTCGCGACAGGGATCATCCGGATGCCGTCCTCGGCGTCCAGTCGCAGGCAGGCCCTGCTCGGCACGCCATCGGGATCCATCAGACCATCGATAGGGGCGCTTTCTCCGCGCGCGATCAGGTCGCGGATGTGTTGCTCATCGAGCTGCACTCCAAACTGCTCGCGCCAGATGACGAAGTCGCAGCCCTCCCGATAGCGGTTGCAACCATAGCCACGGCGCCCTTTGATGATTTGCCCCTGTCGACACTTTGGACAAGCTCCGAGGCCAGAAGTTTGGTTGGGGGATGAGGCTAGGGGAAGCGATTGGGACTGGGCTTCCGGCTGCTCGGTCGCGGCTGACGACGGGACAGGTCGCGGACTCGTCTCGGGTGCTGTGCTGGTTTGAGGCGAGGGCGTATCGAAGTCGAGCTTGACCCGGCCCTTGGCGTCAAGCCGCAAGCGGGCGCTGAACGCCTTGCCGGCTTTGGAGCGGAAATCACCTAGGGGCGCGGTCTGGCCGGTCTCGATCAGGGCTTGGAGTTCGGTCGGGGTGACCTGGTGCCCGGCGATAGTTTTCCAGACGGTAAAGCCGCAGCCGTCCCGGTAGCGGTCGCAGCCGAAGGCGCGGGAGTTCTCGGTGATCTGGCCCTGCTGGCAGATGGGGCAAGTGCCGAGATCGGCTGTAGACCGGGGCGCGCGCTTGCCCCGGCCTTTCCCGCGCGTGCTCTTGCCGCCCTTGGTACTCCCTTTGTTGCCCGGCGCGAGCGCGCGCGCGGCGACGATCTGCTCGGCGCTCATGGCGGCACCCTCGGCCACCCGGGGGATGAGCGCGCGGATAAAATCACAGATGTCGCGATAGAAGGCCTCGGCATCGCTCTCGCCGCGCTCGATGGCCTTCAGGCGCTGCTCCCACTCAGCGGTCAGCTCGGGGCTGCGCAGGGGCTCGGCGACCAGCGCGATCAGCACCCGGCCCTTTTCGGTGGCTCGCAGGGTTTTGCGCTGGCGTTCCACATAACCGGTGCGAATCAGCTTCTCGATGATCTCGGCGCGGGTGGCCGGGGTGCCGAGTCCGCTGTCCTTCATCGCCGCCGCCAGCGCATCGTCCTCGATCTCGCGCCCGGCGTTTTTCATCGCGTTCAGCAGGCTGGCGTCATCGAATGGGCGCGGCGCCTGGGTTTCTTTCTCGACCACCTCAAGCCCATCGACAGTGACAGTCTGGCCTTGCTCCAGCGCGGCCAGGGCGGCGGTCTGGGGCGGCTCGGTGTCGGGCTCGCTGGCGGTGCGCTTGGTTTTCAGCTCGGCGGCTTTCCAGCCCGGATCCAGCACCCGCGCCGCCTGGGCGAGAAAGCAGGCGCCGCCGATGTCGAGCCGGACATGGATGTCGAGCACCCGCTGATCGGGCAGAAAAACGGCGACAAAGCGCGCGCAGACCAGATCATAGATGTGTTTGAGCGGCTCGGGCAGGCTGGTTGGCGCCCGGGTCTGGGTGGGCAGGATGGCGTGGTGATCGGTCAGCCGCGTTTTGTCGACATAGGCTTTACTGAGCTTGTGCCCGGCGGCCAGGCGCTCGGCGGCGACGGGCGCGAGCGGGTGGCCGAGGGCGCCGAGAATACCCGGCAACTGGGGCAGCATGTCCTCGCTGATGTGGCGGCTCTCGGTGCGCGGATAGCTGATCAGCTTGTATTGCTCATAGAGTTGCTGGGCGAGTTCAAGCGTCTTGGCGGCGGTGAAGCCGAAATGCCGGTTGGCGTCGCGTTGCAGATTGGTCAAATCATAGAGCGGCGGCGGGCGTTGACGGCGTTCCTTGCGCTGGATGTCGGCGACAGTGCCGCTGTGGTGCGGGGCGAGCTGCTCGCGGTGCTTTTCGGCCTTGGCCTTATCATCGATGCGCGTCTCGCTATCCTCTGGCCAGTGCGGCGCCAGGCGGGCGTCAAAGCCCTCGCGCAGGTGCGCGACCAGTTCATAAAAGTAGGCTTTCTGGAAGGCGGCGATGGCGGCATCGCGCGCCACGATCATCGCCAGCGTCGGCGTCTGTACCCGTCCGATGGTGCAGAGCACGCGGTTGCGCACCGTATAGGCGCGGGTCAGATTCATGCCGATCAGCCAATCGGCCTGGGCACGGGCGCGCGCGGCGGCGGCGAGTGGATCGAAGGCGCTGCCGGGTTTGAGCGCCTGGAAGCCGGCGCGAATGGCCTCGTCGGTCAGGCTCGAGATCCATAGCCGCTCCACCGGCTTGGTGCAGCGCGCATGCTGGTAGATGAGCCGGAAAATGGCCTCGCCCTCGCGCCCGGCATCCGTGGCGCAGACCAGGCGCTCGGTTTCCGGGGCATTCAACAGCGCCTTGACGATCTTGAACTGCGCCGAGGTCTTTTTGTCGGTGCGCAACCGCCAGCGCGCCGGGATCATTGGCAGTTGGGCGAGCGACCAGCGTCCGGCCCAATTGACTGTTCCACCCGAGGTGGCCTGATCATCCCCCGCCGCGCGCTCTTGCGTTCCGTAGTCATCCGGCTCGGCGAAGTGTACCAGATGCCCCAGCGCCCAGGTGACGCGATAGCCGCCGCCTTCGAGATAACCCTCGTGGCGCGCACGCGCGCCCAGGACACGCGCGATGTCACGGGCGACACTGGGCTTTTCGGCCAAAACCAGGGTGGTCACCATGGGGCCCTTGGTCTGAGTGGCTTGCGCCTTGTGCGCTTTGCGCGCGACTCAGTTGGCTGGTTCCAGGTCCTCAAGGCGCAGGCCCTGGCGCTGAAACAGCTGGATGCAGATGGCCGCGGCGTCCGGGTCGTAGCAGCTGCCCGCGCCGCGGGCGATCTCTTTAAGGGCGGCGTCAAGCCCGAGGGCTTCGCGATAGGGACGGCGGGAGCTCATGGCATCCACCACGTCAGCGACGGACAGGATGCGTGCCTGCAGCAGAATGTCCTCGCCCTGGAGTCCGCGCGGGTAGCCGCTGCCGTCGATTCGCTCGTGGTGCTGATGGATCATTTCCGCCAGCGGCCAGGGAAAGTCGATGCCGCCGATGATGTCGCGCCCGACCGCGCAGTGGGTTTTAATCAGCATGAACTCAGCATCGTTGAGTTTGCCCGGCCGGTTGAGGATTTCCGCCGGGATATAGAGCTTGCCGATATCGTGAATGGTGCCGCCCATGTAGACGCCATCGACGATATCCTGATCCAGTCCCATCGCCAGTGCCATCTCGCGCCCCAGGGTGGCGACGCGGCGCTGATGACCGGCGGTGTAGGGATCACGCGTCTCGACCGTGCGCGAGATGGCCTCGATGGTTTGCACCAGGGCGGTGCGGATGCGCTCTGCGCTGGCGCGCTTTTCCTGTTCGGCCAGGTGGCGGTCGGTCAGGTCACGCAGCGTGAGCACATGGGCGCGCTGGTTCTCCCAGGTGGTTTCCATTGCATGCAGTTCCACCGGCACCAGTTCGCCCGTGGATCGATGTACGTCGATTTCGCCGCAGCTGCTTTGGGAAGTGAGCCCGAGCGGGAAGTTCTCGAGTTCGCGTTCGTCGCGCGCAAGCAGACGTTGCGCTGCGGGATTGGCGAAGCGCACGCGGCCGCTGTCGTCGGTGATCAGGATGGCATCTGGGTTGCGATGAATAATTTCATCGAGTTGGCGCTCGCGGCGCTTGGTCTCGCTGATGTCGACAAAGATGCTCACATGGCCTTGCGCGCGACCGGCTCCGGGTCCGGCTCCGGCTCCGGCGCGCCGGGGCAGGGTGCTGACGCGTACCGGAAGAGCCTGACCGTCTCGATGCCGAGCGACCACCTCACCCTGCCAACTCTCGGTCGTGTCACACTGTGGCAAACTGCCAAGGTAATCGAATCCAGGCAGCCCGGAGCCGTCCTTGCCATTGGGTAGATCCAGCAGTGCCAGGCTGTCTAGGCTGTCGCCAAGGAGGTCGGCTGCCGGGTGGCCAAAGAGTTGCTCAAAAGCGGCGTTGACATACTCAATCACGCCAAGGTGGTCGGTGATGCAGACCGCCTCGGGCAAGCGGCTGACAATGGACTCCCAGGTGCGCAGCTGCTCAACCAGCGTCTGGCGGGAGAAGCCTGGCTCGGAGCGGGCAGGCTTTAAGCGGGATGCGGCAATGACTGAAGGCATTGGATGATGGATGAATCGCTGGGGAAGATGCTGGACGGCTGCCAGTGTAACAGGCGGCCATCAATTGAGAGCATAGTTCATGAACCACCCTGGGCGCTGATTTTTCGCGTTAAAAGTGAATTCAAGGAGTAGGTTCACGCGCTGGATGCGCTTGGGGTCAGACTCTCGTTATGATGTCTGTGTCCGCCCAGCTCTGACCGCCTCGGAAACCGGCCGCGCCCTCGGTTTCTCGGGACTGATCCCTATCACATTCCCCTAATTATAAGAGAGACCCTCCGCCCATGAACTCTTCGCGCCTGCCACCACACACATCCAATTCGTCATCACCGACATCACCGGCTGCCTCGCCCCTGGAGCGCGTCGAGGCGCTGTATCTCGAGTTGGTCGCGCATTATGGCGACGGCGACCAGCGCGAGTTGCGCGCGGCGGCCAAACTGCTGCTGGTGGCCCTGGCGCGGTTTCGCACCCATGGCGGACCGGACTGGGCGCGACTGCTCGATGAGTATGTGGTCTTGGCCAAGACCGATCCGGCGCGTTTCGAGCGCCTGCTCTCGAGCAATCGCAGCGAGCCGCACGATGGCATCTGGGCCTGACGTATAGTGCCGCGGGGCAGCGGATAACGCCTTGAATGAGACTGGATATCGCCATATATTAGAAAAATCTAATGTTCCAACAGGCAGGCTATCATGCACATTGTCAAGACTCTTTTTCACCGGGGCCTGACTTATGGAGTCGGCGCGCTGGCGCTGACCGCTCTGGCGGGTGTCGTGCTCGCCAGTGATGAGGAAGGCCGCGCCCATGCGCAAGGCATCGAACTCGATACCGCCCCCGTGACCTACCGTCAGGTCGAGCGGGAATACCGTCTCGATGGCGTGGTGGAGGCGGTCAACCGGACCACCGTCTCGGCCCAGACCCAGGGGCTGGTGGAGGACATTCTCTACGACGTGGACGATTTCGTTGAGCGTGGCGCGATCATCGCGCGGCTGCGCGACACCGAGCACCGCACCCGGGTCGCCCAGGCGGCGGCGGAGATGAAAGCCGCCGTCGCTCAGCTGGAGCAGGCACGCGAGGAGCATCGGCGTGTCGAGGGGCTGTTCAAGAAAAAAACCGCGTCCGACTCAGAGATGGACAAGGCCGCCGCCGAGCTGAAAAGTGCCGAGGCCAGGCTCGAGGCCAGCCAAGCAGCGCTGGAACAGGCGCAGGAACAGCTCGACTACACCCTGATCCGCGCGCCTTATTCAGGCATTGTCACCGAGCGCTTCGTCGAGGTCGGCGAGATGGCCAGCCCCGGCAAGGCGGTGATGAGCGGGGTGTCGCTCGAGAAGCTGCGAGTGAGCGTGGATGTGCCCCAGAGCGTGATTCCGGCGGTGCGCGCGCAGGGCGCGGTGCGGGTGTTCGCGCACGACGGCGAGCCGGTGGAGACCGGTACCATCACGGTATTTCCCTTCGCCGAGACCGGCTCCAACAGCTTCGAGGTGCGGGTGGCGCTGGCTGGCGACAATCCTGGGCTCTTCCCTGGCATGTTCGTGAAAACGGTCTTTGTCACCGGCGAGGCGCGCGAACTGACCATTCCCGCCGAGGCGGTGGTGTACCGCTCGGAGGTCACCGGCGCCTATGTGGTGGCCGAGGACGGGCGCATCGGCTTCCGGCTGATTCGCGTCGGACGCCGGCTCAATGGCTCGCTGCGGGTGCTTTCTGGCCTGAGCGAGGGGGAGCGGGTGGCGCTTGATCCCATCGCCGCCGGCGTGGCCTTGAAGGAACAGGCCGCCGTGCGCGCCGAAACCCGCGCTGGGCCCCGTGCTGGGATTGCAGATCGGAACCAAGGCGGAGATCGGGATCATGGCTGAGTCCACCCCTCTGGGTTTCTCGGGGCGCATTGCCGCCCGCTTTCAGAATACCGAAATCACCCCACTGCTGGCACTGGTGGGCCTGCTGCTAGGGCTGTTCGCCATCTTGGTGACCCCGCGCGAGGAAGAGCCGCAGATCAACGTGACCTTCGCGGATGTGTTTATCCCCTTTCCTGGCGCCTCGGCCACCGAGGTGGAACATCTGGTGGCGGGACCGGCCGAGCAGGTGCTCTCGGAGATTAAGGGCATCAAGCACGTCTATTCGGTCTCGCGCCCCGGCATGGCGGTGGTGACGGTGCAGTTCAAAGTGGGCGAGGACCGCACCCAGGCCATCGTGCGTCTGTTCAGCAAGGTGTTCGCCAACGAGGACTGGCTGCCAGCGAATCTTGGTGTCGGCCAGCCTATCGTTAAGCCCAAGGGCATCGATGACGTGCCCATCGTGACCGCGACCCTGTGGTCGCGCAATCCAGACATTGGCGCTTTTGAACTCGGCCAGGTCGCGCATGCGATTGAACAGGAACTCAAGCGCGTGCCCGGCACCCGCGATATTTACACCCTGGGGGCGCCCGATCAAATCGTCCATGTGTTGCTCGACCCACAGGCGCTGGCCGGCTTTGGCATTGACTTAAGCGACCTGCGCCGCGCGCTTCAGGCCAATAACTTAATCCGCGACGATATCGAGATCACCGCCGATAACCGCGAGATCGCGGTTCAGGCCGGGACCTTTCTGACCTCCCCGGAGCAAATCGCCGATCTGGTGGTGGGACTGCATGAGGGGCGCCCGGTGTATCTGCGCGATGTCGCCCAGGTCACGCGCGGTCCGGCCTTTCCCGAGACTTACGTTACCCTCGGCGCCGGGCCGGATGCCGCCAGCCGCGATCTGGACCTGGCCGGCACCACCCCGGCGGTGACCATCGCCCTGGCGAAACAGGCTGGCACCAATGCGGTGGATATCGCCGAGGCTGTCGCCGAGCGCTTCGATCAGCTGCAGGGGACTTTCATCCCCGAAGGCGTCGAGGTGCTGATGACCCGCGACTATGGCGCCACCGCCGATGCCAAGGCCAGCCGCCTGATCCAGGAGCTGATTTTCGCCACTATCTCGGTTGTGGCCCTGGTGATGCTGTCGTTGGGCTGGCGCGAGGGTCTGATCGTCGGTGCGGCGGTTGTCGTGACCCTGTCCATGACGCTCTTTGCCTCCTGGGCCGTGGGCTTCACGCTCAACCGGGTGTCACTGTTCGCGCTGATTTTTTCCATCGGCATTCTGGTCGATGATGCCATCGTGGTGGTGGAAAACATTCACCGGCATCTGGCCATGGGCGGCAAGAAGCTGCTCGAGGCCATTCCGCGGGCGGTCGACGAGGTCGGCAATCCCACTATTCTCGCCACCTTCACGGTGATCGCGGCCCTGCTGCCCATGGCCTTTGTCAGCGGTCTGATGGGGCCCTACATGACACCCATTCCCATTAATGCGTCCATCGGCATGCTGATTTCGCAGGTGGTGGCCTTTGTGTTCACACCCTGGCTAACCTACAAAGTGCTGGCGCCCAAATTCGCTCATGTGGCCGCCGCGCCGGCGAGCGGCCAACAGGGTTTTGAGCCGGTTCAGGAGAAGACAGCGCCGGGCGTCCCGCAGTGGCTGTTCGAGCGCTTGATCCGGCCCTTCTTGGCCGGCGGCAAGGGCCAGCGCAATCGCTGGCTGTTGCTCGGTGGCATTCTGCTGCTGATTGGACTGTCGCTGTCGCTGGTGGTGTCCCAGGCGGTGATCCTGAAAATGCTCCCCTTCGATAACAAGAGCGAATTTCAGGTGGTGCTCGACATGCCCGAGGGTACCAGTCTGGAACAGACTGCGCGGGTGCTCGCGGCCATGGGCGAGTATTTGGAAACCGTGCCCGAGGTGACCGACTACCAGGCCTATGCCGGCACGGCGGCGCCCATTAACTTTAACGGTTTGGTGCGCCAGTATTATCTGCGCGAGGGCGCGCACCTGGGCGACCTGCAGGTGAACCTCACCGACAAGGCGCGGCGCAAGCGTGCCAGTCACCAGGTTGCGCTGGCGGTGCGCGGACCGCTGCAAGAGATTGCCCGAGGCTTCGACGGCAATGCCAAGATTGTCGAAATTCCACCCGGCCCCCCAGTGCTGGCCCCTCTGGTGGCCGAGGTCTACGGCCTGGACTACCAGGGCCAGATTGCCATCGCCAAACAGGTGCGGGCGCAATTCGCCGACACGGCCGATATCGTCGACATTGATGACTCGGTCGAATATCCCGCCGAAAAGCTGATCCTGGTGGTGGACCGCGCCAAGGCCGCGCGCCTTGGAGTGGCCCAAAGCAGTATCGCCGAGGCGCTGTCAACCGTGCTCAGTGGCGAGGATATGAGCTTTCTGCACGGGGCCAATGTGAAATACGCCGTGCCCATCCGGGTCGAGTATTCCGAGGCCGACAAGGCCGACATCGACCAGGTGCTCTCGCTACGGGTGCGCTCCCAGGACGGCCACCTGGTGCCCCTGTCGGAAATTGTCGAGGTGCTGGACACGGAGCGCTCCAGCAGCGTCTACCACAAAGATCTGCTACCCGTGGTCTATGTCACCGCCGACATGGCCGGGCGCACCGATAGCCCACTGTATGGCATGTTCGCCCTCGCCAGTACCCTGACCGACAGCCTTGGGCTGACCCAATGGTTTACCCGGGCGCCGGAGAATCCCTATGAATTCAGCATTAAATGGGATGGCGAATGGCAGATCACCTATGAGACCTTCCGCGACATGGGGCTTGCCTATGGCGTCGGGCTGGTGCTGATTTATCTGCTGGTGGTGGCGCAGTTTCGCAGTTATGTGGTGCCCCTGGTGATCATGGCGCCCATTCCGCTCACCATTATTGGCATCATGCCCGGCCATGCGCTGCTCGGTGCCCAGTTCTCCGCCACCAGCATGATCGGCATGATCGCCCTGGCTGGCATCATCGTGCGCAATTCCATCCTGTTGGTGGACTTCATCAACCTCTCGGTGCGCCAGGGCATGGCCTTCGAGGACGCCGTCATTCACTCCGCCGTGGTGCGAGCCAAGCCAATCGCGCTGACCGCCATCTCGGCCATGGCCGGCGCCATGTTCCTGCTCGGCGATCCGATCTTCTCCGGGCTGGCCGTGTCCTTGTTGTTCGGTCTTTTTGTCTCCACCCTCCTAACCCTCATGGTTATCCCGGTGGTCTACTATGGCGTCATGCGCAAGCGGGTGGAGTGGATTCGCACGGCAACGGCTTAGTGGGGTGATGCCAGTATTGTGGAGTTGGCCATGGATCGCGGCAGCAATTCCAAATGTGGGTGTCTGGGTTTCTAATTTGGTGTATAAGCGGCTTCAAGCCGCTTCATGTTGTGCCATTATGGTGTATCCACTGATAACCGGGACATCAAATTGGCGGCGGAAAATATTTCAAATTACTGAAAGATAAAGGGGATTTGTATTAAGTGCATGCTCCAGATAG
The DNA here is from genome assembly GCF_036208045.1 of Thiorhodovibrio winogradskyi. NCBI lineage: Bacteria > Pseudomonadati > Pseudomonadota > Gammaproteobacteria > Chromatiales > Chromatiaceae > Thiorhodovibrio > Thiorhodovibrio winogradskyi. Next base: position 725,769 of record NZ_CP121472.1, read on the forward strand.
CTCTGATGGCGATCGAACGCCTATGAAATCCCCACTAACCGATCATTCTCATCAATTTCCTGCAATGACGTTGGACTTGCCACCGCTTGCCATCCATGGCCCGCGCCGAGCGCGTGCGCTGATGATCCAGGGCACGGCCTCGGATGTCGGCAAGAGTCTGCTGGTAGCCGGGCTGTGCCGGGCTTACCAGCGACGCGGGCTGGTTGTGCGCCCCTTCAAGGCGCAAAACATGAGCAACAATGCCGCTGTAACCGAGGACAGCGACGCGCCGCCCGGTCCGGATGGCGAGCGCCCGCGTGGTGAGATTGGTCGCGCCCAGGCGCTGCAGGCGCGTGCCTGTGGGGTGGCGCCATCCATTCACATGAACCCTGTATTGCTGAAACCCCAGACCAATATCGGCTCCCAGGTGGTGCTGCGCGGGCGGGTACTCGGCAACTGTCCGGCACGGGTGTATCACGAAATGCGCCAGGGGCTGATGCCGGCGGTGTTGGATTCCTTCGAGCGTCTGTGCGCCGAAGCCGATCTGGTGCTGGTCGAGGGCGCCGGCAGTGGCGCGGAGATCTATCTGCGCCACTGCGACATCACCAATATGCACTTTGCCGAGCAGGCGCAAGTGCCCGTGGTGGTGGTGGGAGATCTCGACAAGGGCGGCACCATGGCCTCCCTGGTCGGCACCTGGCTGCTGCTCGATCAAGCCGACCGCGAGCGGGTGGTTGGCTACATGGTCAACAAGTTTCGCGGTGATTTTTCGCTGTTCGAGCCGGCCTGCGCGACCATTACCGCTCACACCGGCTGGCCCTTTCTTGGCGTGCTGCGCTGGTTCGAGGGTGCCGCGCGACTGCCAGCCGAGGATTCCTTGGCGCTGGAGCGGCCGGCGGAACAGGATTGGTCGGGTGCCGGGGCGCTCAAGATCGCCGTGCCGCGGCTGTCGCGGGTGGCCAATTTCGATGATCTTGACCCGCTTGCCGCCGAGCCGGCGGTTGACTTGCGCTGGCTGCAATCCGGCCAGCCGCTACCGGCCGATACCGATGTCGTCATCCTGCCCGGCTCCAAAGCCACCCGCGCTGACCTCGACACCTTGCGCCGCGAAGGTTGGGATATCGACATTCTTGCCCACGTGCGCCGCGGCGGTCGGGTGCTCGGTTTGTGCGCGGGCTTTCAGATGCTCGGCACCCAGGTACGCGATCCCCTGGGCATCGAAGGCGAGCCCGGCGATACACCGGGCCTTGGCCTGCTCGACATGGTCACCGAGATCGGTGCTGAAAAACGCCTGCTCGACATCGCCACCACAGAACTCACCAGCGGCTGCCCGATCAGCGGCTACGAAATGCACATGGGCCGCACCACCGGCCCGGCACTGGCGCGGCCCTGGCTACGGCTGGCCGAGCCGGGCGGCGACTCCGCCAGCCACTCCGCCAGCGACCCTGGAAAAGGCGCCGGGCAGGGCATCGCGCGTGGCCGTGCCGAGGGCTGCATCTCCGCCAATGGGCGCGTCATGGGCGGCTATTTGCACGGCATTTTCTCCAGCGATGCCTTTCGCGCCCACTGGCTCGGGCAAGTCGGCGCCCAGGCCTCGGCGCTGGATTTCATCGCCCGCACCGAAGCCGCGCTTGACGAATTGGCCGACCACATCGAAGCCAACCTGGATTTGGACGCTTTGCTGGCATTGGCGCGCTAGTCGCCTGACTCACTGACACAATGCGAATGTCGCCCTGTCACCCCCAGCCCGCGACCGCGTTTGACCCTCGCGACCACGTTGAGCATGAACTGCGCAAATACTCGCGGGTGATCGAACAAAGCCCCAGCGCGGTGCTGATCACCGATACCGAGGGGCGCATTGAGTACGTCAATCCCGCCTTCTGTGCCGTGACCGGCTACGGCACCGAGGAGGTGCTGGGCCGCAATCCCAGCATTCTCAACTCTGGCCTGCAGGACGCAGAGCTCTATCGCGAACTCTGGGAGCGCATTCGCGGCGGCGAGGTATGGCGCGGGGAGTTGGCCAACAAGCGCAAGAACGGGGATATTTTCTGGGAACAGGCGGCGATCAGCCCGATTTTCGACGACCAGGGCGTGATTACCCATTTCTGCGCGGTCAAGGAGGACATCACCGAGCGCAAGCGCGCCGAGACCGAACTGGCCGCCAGCGAGCGGCGCTTTCGCGCCCTGTTCGAGGCGGCCACCATCCCCCATGCCGAAATGATCACGAGCGGCGAGATCATCGGTCTCAATGCCAAGTTCACAGAGACTTTTGGTTGGACCCTCGCCGATCTCAAGCATATCGACGACTGGTGGGTGAAGGTCTATCCGGACCCGGCCTATCGCGCCGCGACCATGGCCGACTGGAGCGCGGCGATCGCGGCGGCCGGCCCCGGCAAGCAGGATGTTGCCCCACGCGAATATTGCATCACCTGCAAGGATGGCAGCGAAAAAAGCGTTCTGATCTCCCAGCGCCAGGCCGGCGAGTCCCTGGTGGCGAGCTTCGTGGATGTGACCGAGACGCGCCGCTACGAGCGCGCCCTGCAGGATCAACTGCGCCTGCAGGAGGCCCTGATCGACACCATCCCCAACCCGATATTCATCAAGGATGCCAAGGCGCGCTTCATCGGCTGCAACCGTGCCTACGAGCAGGCCTTCGGCACCACGCGCGCCTTCATGCGCGGCAAGACGGTCATGGACCTGCCCTATTTGCCACTCGCGGCGCGCCTTGCCTATCAGGCCGAGGACACCGCCGTCATCGCCGAGGCTGGCCTGCGCCATCACGAGTTGCGCATGCGGCTTGCCGATGGCGGAGAGCACGATGTGCTCTATTGGGTGGCGGGCTTTGCACTGTCGGATGGGCGCCGTGGCGGGCTCATCGGCCTGATTGTCGACATCAGCGCACTGAAGGAGGCGCAACGCCAGGCCGAGGAGGCCATCCGCGCCAAGTCCGAGTTTCTCGCCAATATAAGCCATGAGATTCGCACGCCGATGAACATTATTCTCGGCATGGCGCATCTGCTGCGGCACACTGAAGCTGTCCCCCAGCAGCGGGATTATTTGTCCAGAATCGAGAACGCCGGGCGCGCGCTGATGCGGCTGATCGACGATATTCTGGATTTCTCCCGCATCGAGACCGGGCGCCTGGATCTGGAAGCGAGCCACTTTCAGCCAAAGGCCGTGCTCGCCCAGGTGCGCGAGATCCTGCTGCCCGATGCCGATGCCAAGGGCCTGGCGTTGCGCATTGAGGTCGCACCCGAGGTACCGCCGACCCTGGTGGGCGACCCGCGGCGCTTGCATCAGATGCTGTTCCACCTCGCTGGTAACGCGGTCAAGTTCACCGACGCCGGCGAGGTGCTGATCCGCGTGCATCTTGATGCGATGGATCAAACCCGGGCGCGGTTGCATGTCGCCGTGCGTGATACCGGTATTGGCCTGAGCGAAGCCGATCAGGCCAAGGTGTTCCAGGCCTTCTCCCAGGCCGATGGGTCCACTACCCGGCGCCATGGTGGTACCGGTTTGGGGCTGACCATCGCCAAGCGCTTGATCGAACTCATGGATGGCACCATGGGCGTGGACAGTCAGCCTGGGCAGGGCAGTACCTTCTGGTTCACAGCCTGGTTCAATCTTGCGCCGGACCATCTCACGCCTGACCAACCCACGCCTGACCAACCCACGCCTGACAAACCCGCACCGGATCCGCACGTCCGCGCGGAAACGACAGGCGCCGGCCTGATGGCCGTGCTCGACGACTTGGCGCCGGAGATCAGGGCGCGCCGCGCCACCCGCTGTCGCGCCGGCCTGCGCAAGCTGCAATCCCTGCACTGGCCTGAGCCGCTGGCGGCCGAGGCGCAAGAATTTGAGCGTCTGCTCGCGCGCTATCAATACCAGCAGGCGCTGGCGTTGCTTGAGCGTTTGCGCGAGGGTTTAGCCGACTAATGCTCACCCCTTCCCAGCTCGCCCGCTTCCGCACCCGGCTCACGCTGGCCATCCTGCTCAGCAGCCTGATCATGCTGTTGTTGGCCGGGCTTGGCCTGGTTATTTATGAGCGGTTTCGTGTCGAACAGGTGATGGTGCGGGATCTCGACAGCGCCGCGCGCTGGATTGCCGAGCGCAGCGCCACCGCGCTCTTGTTCAACGACCCCGAGGTGGCGCGCGCGAGCCTGGCCGCGGTGGCGGCCAAGCCGGCGGTGACCACGGCGCTGATCCGCACGCCGGATGGCAGCGACTTCGCCCGCTATGACGCACCCGATCAGTCAGTGCATCCGCTGCCGGCGCGCCTGCCGTCCAGGCGGCCCGACTTCGCCGGGGGAGAGCTGCTTATCGGCGCGCCCATCGCGCTTGATGGCGAGCGTTTGGGGCAAGTGGTGATTCGCGCCAGCCTGGGTGACTTCAACCGCCTGTGGCGCCGTTTCCTGCTGATCGCCGCTGGCATCCTGGTCATCGCCACGCTGGTTGCTCTCCCGCTCGCCTTGCTATGGCAGCGGTGGCTGCTGCGTCCGCTCGACGCGCTGCTCGCGCGCCGCATCCAGGCCGATCAGGATGCCAGCGGGCGCGAGCCGCTTGAAACCCGGGATGAGTTCGGCCGCCTAGGCAGCCACTTCAATACCCTGCTTGATCGCACCGAAGCAAACGAGCGCGACTTGGCCGCCGCCAAGCGTGACCTTGCCTTGCACAGCGAGCAGCTTGAGCAGCGTCAGCATCCCTTCGATCTCGAGGATCTGCTCCGGTCCTTGCGCGAGTCGCTCGCAACGCGGGCCGACGACAAGGATCTCGCGCTCCTGTTCCACATCGATCCGGATGTCCCCCAAGGGTTGCTTGGCGACGCCAACCGCCTTGGGCACGTGCTGACGCATCTGCTCGACAATGCGATCAAATTCACCGAGACGGGTACAATTCGTCTACGTGTCGGCCGTGATCCTTTAGTGCAAGCCGATGCACAGCGCATACCGCTGCGCTTTGCTATAGAGGACACAGGATGTGGTATAAGCGCGGCGCGGCAGCAGCAGTTGCTTCAGTCGTTCTCCCGGGCTGACGGCGCCGGCACCCGCAAGCAGGGCAGCGGCCTGGGTCTTGATCCGGGTCTGGGTCCGGATCCGAATCCGGATCCGAGTCCGGGGCTGGCCAAGAGCGCCCGATTGGTCAGCCTCATGGGTGGGGAGATCAGGCTTGAAAGCCAGCCGGGCGCGGGCAGTACTTTTTGGGTCAGCCTCAGCTTCGCGCCGCCGCCGCGGCAGGACGCTTCGCCCTGGTCACTGCCGCCGCGGGTGCGACAGCAACGCGCGCTCATCATCGCGGCCACGCCCGAACTCGTTTTTGCCCTGGGGCGGATGCTCGACGCCATGCAGGTTCTGGCTGGTAGCGCGAGCAGCGGGCGCGAGGCGCTGGCCATCCTCGCGACTGCCGCCGCGCGTGGACGAGCCTTCGACTTCGTCCTCTGTTCATGGCCTGGCGGGGAGGGGCGGCCAGGCGATCCCGCCGGCGCCGAACTGTGTCAGCAATTGCGCGACCGGCCGGACGCCAAGCGCCCCGCTATTTTCATGCTTGCGCGCCCGCGCGAGCGCGAACGCCTGCGGGCGGACCAGACACTGCTTGGTCTGAGCGCCGTGCTTGATCTGCCCCTGTTGCCCACGGAACTCGCGCGCGCCCTGGTCGATGCACGACGCCAACCGCGATCCGCTGCCGAGCGCCGCGCCAAGGACACCGCGCCCAGCCAGTCGCGTCAGTCCGCCGCGCCGGCGCTCCCGTCATCACCCCAGTCACCAGACGCGCTGCGTCAAGTCCTTGAGGCACTGGTCCCCGACATCCGCGCGCGACGTGCCACCCGCTGTCATGCCAGCCTTAAGACGCTCGAGAGTCTGGACTGGCCTGAACCGCTGCGGGCCGACATGCAGGAACTCATGCGGCTGCTTGGCAAATATCGTTTCGGGGAAGCCGGCGACATCCTCAAGCGACTGTTGCAAGCGCTGAAGTCTTGACGGGCATTCTCTGTCCTGGTTTGGTGGATCCGCTTTGGTGGATCCGCTTCGCTTGATCCACCCTACGCGTCCAACGAGTCTTGCGGAGGTTTTTTGCGCACTTGCGCCAGTGTCTTGGTGGCATCGGCGAAGCGATAGCCGGTGATTTGGCGCTGCAGTCGACGGTAGGCTTCCGCCTCCAGCGCGGCTTGGAGCAGGCCATGCTCGGCAAGCCAGAGATCCTCGGCGCTGGGGTCATAGGCTTGGGTCAGAATGTGCAGGCGCGCGAGCAAGTCGTCGACCCGCGCTTGGTCCACGGCGATGGGAGAGGCGGCGTGAGCGGGTGTCGCGGTGTCTCGGTCGCGCCAGGCGGCGATGGCGGTCAGGGCCGGTTCCAACCGCGCGGCGAGCTGGGTGCGTGCCGCGGCGATGGCTGTACTGGCTTCCGGGCTGGCTTGGGGACGGTCTCTGAGCAGGTCTTCCAATGCCCGACCGGCGGTGCGAATCTCGACCAAACCCAAATTGGCGGCGGCGCTGGCGAGGCTGTGCGCCTCGCGCTCTGCGATCACGAAGTCGCCTTGCGCCAGCGCGGCATCAATGCGCGCCAGACTTGTGGCGTGACTGTCTGAGAACAGCATGAGGAACTTCGACCACAGCGATGAGGAAGGGCCAAGTGCGGTCTTCAGGGCGACCGGGTTGAGCCCGGGAATCGCTGGCAGGGCGGCGGCATCCAGCAGGTGCTCGCCTGCGTCGGCCGCGCGCCCATCCAGGGTCACGGCGAGTTGTTCGGCCAGCGCCCCATACAGACGCGTCACATCGAGCGGCTTACCAAGAAGGGCGTTCATGTCCACCTCCCGGGTGCGGCGGATATCCTCATCGCGTACATGGGCGGTGAGCCCGATGATGGGCAGATCGGCGCCGTCGGGCAGCGTGCGGATGCGTCGGGTGGCTTCGAGGCCGTCGAGTTCGGGCATTTGTACGTCCATGAGCACCAGGTCGAATGCCTTGCATCCTTGTTCGCGCAACAGTGCTAAGGCCTCGGCGCCGTGCTCGGCCTCGGTGACCATGATGCCGGCGCGCTCAAGCATGGCGCGGGCGACTTCGCGATTCACCGGGTTGTCCTCGACGAGCAGCACCCGGCGTCCGGCGAGGCCGGGTGGCGCTTGGGTCATGGTCCGCGGTTGCTCTTCGGCGACCTCCTCCCCAGGCAGCACGGCATGATTCCAGACGGTGAACCAGAAGGTGCTGCCTTCTCCCGGGCGACTGTCGACGCCAATGCTGCCGCCCATCATGGTCACCAGACGTTTGCAGATCGACAGTCCCAGCCCGGTGCCGCCATAGCGGCGGGTGATGGAGCCGTCGGCTTGCTGGAAGGGCTTAAATAGCTTGGCGATGTCTTCTTCCCGCAAGCCGATGCCGGTGTCGCGCACGCGAAATTCCAGTTGCACGCGCTCCCGCGTCTCGCTGCCTTGCGCCGGCAGGCGTTGCTGCAACCGCGCCTCGCTGCCTTGCGCCGGCAGGCGTTGCTGCAACCGCGCCTCGATGCGAACACTGCCTTGCGCGGTGAATTTCACTGCGTTGTTGGCCAGATTGAGCAACACCTGCCCGAGGCGCAAGGCGTCGCCATGCAGGGCATCGGGCACCTCGGGCGCGCAATCGAGGAGGAATTCCAGGCCCTTGTCCTCGGCCTGGCGGCCGACGATATCGAGCAGTTGATCGAACACCTGCGACAAGGCGAAGGGCCGGGCCTCGAGATGCAACTGCCCGGCTTCGATCTTGGACAGATCAAGGATGTCATTGAACAGGCCGAGCAGCCCCTGGGCGGCATTTTGCGCCTTGGTCAGATACTGGCGCTGGCGTTCGTCGAGCTCGGTTTCCAGACACAAATGCTGCATGCCAAGCACGGCATTCATGGGTGTGCGAATTTCGTGGCTCATGTTGGCGAGAAATTCGCTTTTGGCGCGATTGGCGGCCTCGGCGTTTTCCTGAGCGGCGCGCTGTTCGGTCACATCGACAAACATCACCACATTGCGCTGGCGCAATGAGGTCGCGTGGCCGATGAAGATGCGGGTTTGCCCATCGCCGCAGCGAATCCGGGCTTCCACTGGTTCGAGGGCGCTTTGGCCGGCCATGGCGCGCTGCATTTTTTGTTGCCATTCCGTCTTGACCCGCGCACGATAGCTTGGCTCCGGATAGGCCTTGAGCCACCAGTGCTCGATATCGGGAATGTCATCGATCTCGTAGCCGAGCACCTCGCGGAAGCGCTGATTGACCATGAGCACGCGCTCGTCGGCGCCGCTGGAAATCAACGTGGGCAGCGGGGAGAACTCGAACAGGCCGCGGAAGTTGTCTTCCATCTCCCGCAGTTCTTCTTCAAGTCGCAAGCGCTCGGTGAGATTGACATTGAGCCCCTCGATGCGCAGCACGCGGTTGTTTTCATCCTTGACTGGGTGCGGAAAGCTCAGCAGATAGCGCGGCTCCTCACCGAGTTGGTACTTGAGCGCCACCGGCCCGGGCGCCTGACCAAGCCAGCAGGTGGCGATGGCGCGCTGCCCGCGCTCCAGGGTGTCGGGCGTCCAGGCGGCGATGTCGCGCCAGTTCATGCCCACCAGTTCCGCTTCCTCGCGGCCAAACAGCTCGCGTGAGCCGGCGCCGGCGTCAATCACCTCGCCCTGTACGTCGAGCGCGTAGAACTGCACGACCGAGCGCGCCGATTCGACCATGCCGCGATAACGCTGCTCACTCTGGGCGAGGCGCTGCTCGGCGCGGCGGCGGCGCTGGATTTGGCGCGCCAGGCTGAGATTCCACGCCAGGATCAGCACGATCATCAGGGTGGCCAACAAGATGGCTTGCCAGAGCAACCGGTAGTCGCTGCGCGCGCTCGGCGGGGCGCCGAGCCAACGACTTTGAATGGCTTCGCGCTCGCCCGCGGGGATGTCGGCGATGGCGCGTTCCAGGATGCCGCTCAGGATGGGCCAATCCAGGCGCACCCCCATGGCGAGTTGATATTCGTAAGCTGTCTCGCCGGCGACGCGCAGTTGAAACAGCCGCTCGTGGGCGATCGCCTGGCTGGCCGCGAACAGATTGCCGACCAGGGCATCGGCGCCGCCCGCGGCCAGCGCCTGACCACTGCCGAGGAGCAAGAGCAGGCCGGTCAGCAAGGGAAGCAGACACGCGAACCAGAAATGGCGGATCGCCGGCATCATCTCCATGACTGCGTCCTCTCGCCGCACTGCGCTTTACTCAGCCGTCGCCACCGCCGGCATGCGCAGATGTAGGCAGGTGCGATCCTCCGCGTCCGAGGTGGTCATTGTCAGCTCAAATCCCATGGTGTCGGCCATCAGCTTGGCCGAATAGGTGCCGAGACCGGTGCCGCTTGCCTTGCCATGGGTGCGGTATTTCTCGAAAAAACATGGGCGCATCGCGGCCGGTACCGCGCCGCGGTTGCACAACTCCAATTCGGCGCTGTCATGCTCCTGGATCGCGAGATGAATGGTCTCGCCGGGCGGCGAGGCCTCCACGGCATTGGTGAGTAAGTTGCCGAGCATGGAGCCCAATAGCCGGGCGTCGGCGAGCACCATGACTGGGCGGCGTTCACCCTCGGTCGCGATATCCACCGGCAGGAGTTGGTCGTTTTGGTGCAGGGTCAGATTGAGCTGTTTGCGCTTGAGCGGTTGCGCCACCGAGGCATAGACATCCTTGATGATGCGCATCAAATCGATGGGATTTGCACTCACATTGAGTTGCCCTGTCTCCATTTTGAACAGATCCAGGGACAGCTCGATCATCTCGAGCATGCGTCCGCCGGCTTCGCGGATGAGTTCGATATCCTCGCGCAACTCACCGCTCAGGCTGTCGTCCATCAACAGGAGATCCGGCACATTGATCACCACATTGAGCGGTGTTTTTAGATCATGGCGCATGATGCGCTCGACATCCTCCTTGATGCGTTCGAGTTCCTTACGGTCTTTGATGTCCTGCTTGACCGCCACATAGTTTTGCACCTCACCGCGATCATCGAATACCGGGGAAATGGCCGCCTCCACCCAGTAGAGCTGGCCTTGCTTGTTTTTGTTGATTAGCTCTCCGCGCCAGGTTTCGCCGCGCAGCAGGGTATCCCACATCGCGCGGTAGAAGTCGTTGTCATGCTTGCCGGACTTCAACAGACGAGAGTTCTTGCCACGGACCTCATCCTGGCTGTAACCCGAGAGCCGGGTGAAATGCGGATTGACATAGAGAATGTCGCCGGCAATATCCGTCACTGTGATAGTGACCGGCGCCTGCTCCACCGCCCGCGCCAAGGTGCGCAAACGCGCATCCAAGACGCGCTGTTCGGTCACATCAAGGGCGATGCCTTCGATCAGCTCCTGCTCGCGCTCTTGATCGAAAATCCGATAGGCGTGGATTTCTAACTGCCGCAAGTCATCATCGGGGTGGCGAAAACACAGCTCGAAGCGGGCTTTTTCGCGCCCCAGGCTGAGCCAGCGCCGGCTTTCCTCGATCACATTGGCGAGTGACTCCGGCGACCAGCTGGCCAGATTGCGCCAGGACAGACCAATGGCATCCTCGGGCGTCAGGCCACCGAGCAGCCGCTTAAAGCCCTCGGTGACGAACAGCAGCTCGCCATCGGGCGCGTTGGTGAAGAAAAACAGCCGGTAGGCCAGTTGGGAGGTCAGCCGCGCGAAGCGCGCCTGGCTTTCCCGCAAGGCCGCCTCGGCCTGCTCGCGCTCGGCGATTTCGCGCGCCAACAGGGCATTTTGGGTTTGCTGGTCGTCGCGTTCGCGCGTCACCCGCGCTACCAGCCGGTTGCTCGCTTGCACCGCCCGCTGTGCCTGCTTGAGCTGAACGGCCAGCGCGAGTTGCGCCTTGATGCGTGCTCGCACCAGGCGCGGATTCACCGGCTTGGTGACATAATCCACAGCGCCGACCTCGAACCCGCGTTCCTCATCCTCGGGCCGGTCACGCGCTGTGAGAAAAATGACTGGTGTTTCGCTGGCCGCCGGGATGGTTTTTAGTCGCTGGCACAGCGCATAGCCATCCATCTCCGGCATCATGATATCGAGCAGAAACAGATCTGGCGCCTCGAAGCTGTGCAAAAGCTCCAAGGCTTCGGCGCCTGAGTTTGCCACCCGCACGCGATAATCGGGCTTTAGCGCATTGAACAGCAGCTTGAGATTGTCGACCTGATCATCAACAACCAGAATGGATGGCGGATTGGACATGGCGGGAACCCCCTCGCGTCAGCGCTCTCATGCCAGCGCCTAATTGAAATGAAAGAACACATAAAGGAGTATTATACTCAATGAAGAGCATGCGCAAAGCGATGAGATTCCGATAGTCCGGGTTCGGTGACATCACCGAAAAGGCCATGCCCATGGCCGAATCGCTTGCTTGTCCGAACCCATCCCGCGACGCCGGCAACCTGTATTGCTAAGCAATGGTAGGTCCAAATCTCCTCCAGGCGATGAGGATTCAAGGCAGAGCACACAGAGGATTTGCATGGATTCTATCCCGGGTCTGTCAGGAACGCCAAGGGATGAGAAGGCTGAGCAAAAATGACAGGGGGAGCGGACGCCTTTCGGTTCTTGGTCAATTGGGGCTGCAAGGGATACACTGACGTTCAATCATTGCGTTATCTGTCATCAGCAACATGACTGCCATCTCCCGCTGCACCATCCTCGCCGTCGATGACACCGAGGCCAACATCGACGTCCTGATGGATACCCTCGGCAATGACTATGAGCTGATGGTTGCCATGGACGGCCCCTCGGCGCTCGAGGCCGTTGCCACCGCCATTACCGACGGCACGCCGCCGGATCTGATCCTGCTCGACATCATGATGCCGGGAATGACCGGCTATGAGGTCTGCGAGCGGCTGAAGGCCGATGCGACGACGGCTGACATCCCGGTGATTTTTCTCACCGCGCTCACCGAGATCGGCAGCAAGACGCGCGGCTTTCAGGTCGGCGCCGTGGACTACATGACCAAGCCGTTCGAGATTCCGGAAGTGCGCGCGCGGGTCCAGACCCATCTGTCGCTGGCCTTGGCGCGGCGGGAGCTGGCCAGACAGAATCAGATTCTTGAGGAGACAGTTCGCCAGCGCACCCGCGAGCTGGTTTTGACGCAGGACGTGACCATTCACGCCCTGGCCAGCCTGGCCGAGACCCGCGACAATGAAACCGGTGGCCATATCCGCCGCACCCAGAATTACGTCCGGGCGCTGGCCGAGCAACTGCGCGACACTGACAAGCTCGACAACGCCGATATCGAGATGCTCCATAAATCCGCGCCCCTGCATGACATCGGCAAGGTCGGGATACCGGATGCCATCTTGCTCAAGCCGGGGCGTCTGACCGAGGAGGAGTTCGAGGTCATGAAATCTCATCCTACCCTCGGCATGCAGGCTCTCGCCGTGGCCGAGCACTGCTTTCACGGCGAAACCGAGCCAGGCAACTTTTTGCGCTTCGCCAAGGAAATCGCCTACAGCCATCACGAGCGTTGGGATGGCGCCGGTTATCCGCGGGGACTGGCTGGCGATGACATTCCATTGTCGGCGCGACTCATGGCGCTGGCCGATGTCTATGATGCCCTGATCAGCCGTCGCGTCTACAAACCACCCTTTCCCCATGCACAGGCCGTCGAGATCATCCTTAAGGGTCGCGATGCGCATTTCGACCCGCGCGTGGTCGATGCCTTCCTGGCCCGCCAGGAAGACTTCCGCCAGATCGCCCTGGCCAATGCCGACCATGCGGAAGAAGTCGAGACGCTGAGCCAGGCCTATGTGCGTGGGTGAAAAAAGTGTGAAGTGTGAAGTGTGAAGTGTGAAGTGTGAAAAAAGAACCGCGCATCCATCTCGGCCGTCTTGAAGTTTCTCTTGGGGAGCTAAGGGGCTTTACACTTCACGCTTCAAAATTAAAGCTTATCGTGTTTGCTGTTTTCTGGCTGCTGCTGCCACAGGCCGTCAGTGCCGCGCCCGAGGTGGCTCTCACCCCGGCCGAGCAAGCCTGGCTGGCGGAGCATCCCGACATTACCCTGGGCACGGATGCCAGTTGGGCGCCCTATGTGCAGCGCCTGGCCAATGGCGAGGTGGTGGGCATGGAAGCGGACATCATCGCGCGCATCAATGCGCTGACCGGCGCCAATATCCGCCTGGTGCTGGGGAAGTGGTCCGAGATGGTCGACCAGGCCAGGCGCGGCGAGCTGCATGGGCTGGCGCTCTCGGCACGGCATACGGAGAGGGCCGAGCATTTTCTGTTTACCGACAGCGCACACACGAGCAAGCGCCTGGTGCTGGTGCGCGCGGATGCCAACCCAGTCCCGGGTGGCATGAGGGATCTCAAGGGCTGGCGGGTGGGCTACCAGCGCGGCAATCTGGTGGATGAAAAACTCCTGGGGCGCTGGCCGGAGATCGATCCCGTGCGCCTTGACCCCGCGGACTTGACCGCCGCGCTCGCGCGTGGCGAGGTCGACGCCCTCCTGATCGGTCTGCCCTTGTTCGCCCTGCCGGAACCCGGCCCGCAGCGCGAGTTTCTGCCGGCCTTTGTGGTTCCTGGCAGCGAGGAGCCGCTGCTGTATTCCATCCACCGCGACCACCCCGAACTGAGCGGCCTCATCAACAGCGCATTGGCGGCCATGGAACCTTCTGAGTTGCTGGCCATTCAACGCAAATGGAACCTAGTGCCGCCGCCGGTGTTTGGTCGCGTCAATCTTAGCCCGGAGCAGCGGGCCTGGCTCGATGCCCATCCGCGCATTGTTCTAGGTTCCTCGGAAGCCTTCGCGCCGGCGCTGATGCGCGACCGCGACGGCCAACTCAGCGGTATCCTCAAGGACATTTTCGACCGCCTGAATAGCCGTCTCGGCACCAACATTCAAATTCATGCCGAGCCGAGCTGGGCGGGCGTGATCGAACAGGCCGTGGTCGGCAAACTCGACGGTCTGCTGGCGGTCGCGCGCATGTCCTTCTGGCGTGACCGCTTTCTGTTGACAGAGCCCCTCTTAAAAACGCAGGTCTATGTCTTCGCGCGCGATGATGAAAGCACCGGAGGCGGTGACATCAGCGCGCTTTTTGGTCAGCGCGTGGGTGTGCTGCGTGGACACAGGCACATTAGCGGGCTGCTCGCCGAGTATCCGCGCCATATCGAGGTGGTAGGCCAAGGTGACTATCAGGCACTGGCATCCGCGCTGCTGGCTGGAGAGGTGGATCGGGTGGTGGCGGATGGGACCTTCGACTGGTGGCGACGCGAGAATACCCTGGTCGGCTTTGGGATCGCCAGTGTGCTGCGCGAGGGCCAGTATGATGTCGTCACCGCCATTCGCCAGGACTGGCCGGAACTGGTCGAGATTCTCAATTTGGGCATTAAGAGCCTCAGTGCCGCCGAACTGGCCGCCATCCGCGACCGCTGGCTGGGCAGCCTGGAGCCAGGCTCCAAGCAGGCCGGCCAACAACAGCAACAATCAGCCGCGCGACAGGGCGTCATCCCCGCGCTGGAGCTGACCGCCGCCGAGCGCGCCTGGCTGGATGCGCACGATGAGATCGTTCTGGGCATCACCGAGCAATTCCAGCCGGACATCATCATCGGCGCCGATGGCCGCCAGTCGGGGCTGGTGGTGGACTTTCTCGAGCTGCTCAATGGCCCGCTCGGCGGCCGGCTGAAGCTCAAGGTTGAACGCGACTGGGTCAGCGTCACCGAGCAGGCCATGGCGCGCGAGATTGACGGTCTGGCGGTGTCCTCGCCCAATCCGATCTGGGATCAGCATTTTCTCTATACCGACCCCCTGTACCAGGGTTATTTCAGCCTTTATCGGCGCGTTGATGATCCGCCCCTGACCCGGCGCGAGGAGTTGCGCGGTCTGCGCGTCGGCTACCTGGCCGGGATAAAAAAGGTCGATGAACTCCTCGCCGATGTGCCTGATCTCAGCCTGGTGCCGCTGGCCGATAATGCCAGCATGGCCAAGGCGTTGATCGATGGCGAGGTCGATGCCCTCATTGGCAGCGTCGATCTGGAATGGTGGCGGCGTCAGCACAGCGCGCTCGCCTTCCGTCCCACCGGCATTCTGGCTGGCAGCGAGCATCTGGTGGTGACATCCATCCGCAAGGATTGGCCCGAACTGGTCAGTATTCTCAACAAGGCGCTGCGCCAGATTCCCAGCGACGAGTGGGCACGTATTCAAGGCCGGTGGTTGGGCGAGGTGCCCGCAGTGTCCGGCCCGAGCGCAAGGCTGAACCTGCCCGAGGAGGCGCGCGCCTGGCTGGCCGACCATCCTCGCATTCGCTTCGCCGTCAGCCGCGATTGGGCGCCGGTGGGTTTTTATGACAGCGACGATCAGCCCGCCGGCATCGCGCCTGATTATCTGGCGCACCTGGGCGCGCAGTTGGGCGTGCTGTTCGAGCCTGTACCCGTGGCCAACTGGAACGAGGCCATGAGCGGACTCGAGCAGGGCCAGATTGACCTGCTGCCAGCGATGGCCCTCACGCCCGAACGCCTGCAGCGGTTTTTGTTCACCGAGCCCTACCTGGAGTTTCCCGTTGCCATTTTCGCCCGTGTCGAGACCCCGCTGATCGACCGTCTGAGTACTCTGCATGGCCAGCAGGTGATTGTGATCGAGGGCCACGCCATCCAGGAATGGCTGGAGCGCGATCATCCCGACATCCAGCTGGTGCGGGTACGCGATGCCCAGAGCGCGGTGCGGGCCTTGGCCGATGGCCAGGGCGATGCCCTGATTGGCAATCTGTTCGCCATCAGCCAGGCGATTGCGCGCGCCAAGCTGTTTCAGATTCGCGTCGCCGGCGACACCCCCTACAGCTACCGTCTGGCCATGGCCACGCGGCCGACCTGGGCGCCGCTGATCGGGATTCTCGATCAGGCCCTGCAGGCCATGCCGGCGGCCGAGCGCGAGGCCATCCAGAGCCGTTGGATGCGTGAGCTACCCGCGCCGGAGCTGGATTACCGGCTGCTGTGGCAGGTGCTGGCCGCCGCCGCGCTGGTGCTTGGCTTGATCCTGGCCTGGAACTTCAGCCTGAGACGTCAGATTCAGCGCCGGCATCTGGCCGAGCAGATCTTGAGTCGCAGCGAAACCCTGCTACGCAACACCCTGGATGCCACCGAGAACGGTGTGCTGGTGAGTGCCGTCGATGGCCAACTGCTGTGCATCAATCGGCGTTTTCAGCAGCTCTGGGGGATCAGCGATGAACACCTGAGCGCCCATGGCGATGATGCCGGGCTACTGCACTTGGTCACCGAGCAGCTCGCCGATCCGCCCGCTTTTGTCCAACGCGTCCGCCAACTCTATGCGAACGACGAGGAATGCACCGAGATCCTGCGCTTTCGCGACGGGCGCGTGTTCTCGCGCTACAGCCGCCCCCTTGAGGTCGATGGCCAGCCCGCGCGTCTGTGGTCCTTCACCGACGTGACCGAGCGCGAGCGGGTGATGGCGGCGCTGCAGCAGGCCAAGGAGGCCGCCGAGGGAGCCAATCGTGCCAAAAGCGACTTCCTCGCCAACATGAGCCACGAGATCCGCACGCCCATGAATGCCATTCTTGGCATGCTGCACCTGGCTCTGCAGGCCGACCTTGGCGAGCAGGTGCGTGGCTATCTTGACAGGGCCGAGACCGCGGCCAAGAACCTGCTTGGGCTGCTCAACGACATTCTCGACCTGTCCAAGGTCGAGGCGGGGCAGATGCGCTTGGAGCAGGTATCTTTCTCCCTCGGTGAGGTGTTGGATAATCTGGCCGCCGTGATCGGCCATCAAGCGCGTGCCAAGGGGCTGGCATTTCATATTGAGCGTATCGACAACCCGTCCGAGCGCCTGCCCGATGGCTTGGTCGGCGATCCGCTGCGCTTGAGCCAGATTCTGACCAACCTCGCCGGCAACGCAGTCAAGTTCACCGAGCGCGGCGAGGTGCGCATCGAGGTCGAGCGCCGCCTTGAGCCAGACCGTCCCGACAACGTCGGGGCAGAGATGTCCACCGGCCAGGTCACCTTGGAATTTCGCATCAAGGATACCGGTATCGGGATGGATCCGGCACTGAGCGCGCGCCTGTTCGAGCCCTTCCAGCAAGCCGATACCTCCATTACCCGCCGTTATGGCGGCACTGGGCTGGGCCTGTCCATCTGCAAGCGGCTGCTCGACCTGATGGGTGGCGCCATTGCTGTCGACAGCCAGCTTGAAGGCGGCACGCTCTTTACCGTTACCCTGCGCTTCGAGCGCGCGCCGAGCCGGGCGGGTGCGCCCAGCAGCGCCATGCCCACGCCCGCCCGCCCTGTCAGCCTGGCCGGGCACCGGGTGCTCGTGGTGGAAGACAACGCGGTGAACCGCGAGGTCGCTCGCGCCCTGCTGGAACGCGAGGGTCTGGTGGTCAGTGCCGCCGAGGACGGTCTCATCGCCGTCGAACGCCTGGAGCGCGACGGCTGCGACGCCTTCGATCTGGTCTTGATGGACGTGCAGATGCCCAATCTCGATGGCTATGCCGCCACCGCCCGCATCCGTGCCCTGCCCGGGGGCGATGCCCTGCCCATCATTGGCGTCACCGCCCACGCCCGCGCCGAGGACATCGCCCAGGTACGGGCGGCCGGCATGAACGCCTACATCAGCAAGCCCATCGATGCCTGGCACCTCTCGGCCACCATGGCCAAGCAACTCGGCTCAGTCGGTGCGGCTGGCGCCAATGGCGCCAATGGCACGGACCGCGCGCCAAGTGTTGACCCAAGGCCGCAACTGAACGGCGCTGGGATGACGCCGGTGGCAAGGGTGCTGGCGGACATGGCCACCAAGGCGGCGATCAAGGATGCGAGCATTGAAGAGGATTTTCTCGCGCAGCGTGCCATTTTGGGGGCGACCCTGGATGCAGCCGATTTCCGCGCCCTGGCCGATGCCATCAGCACCTATCGTTTTGATCGCTTGCGCCCGCTGCTGGAGCGCCTGCGACAGAGCATGGATGAAGAGTCGAATGAATGAAGGCGGTTGCTCCGGCTTTGACAAACAGGAGGAGTCTGCGATAGCGATGTGATCACAGCTGGTGTCATGGCAAAAAGACCGGTTAACCCATGTACGTGCATTTTTTGTCGTCAGGAAGCTGACTGGCGATGATCTCGCCTAAGCGCTCGCGCCTCAGGCGTCATTTTTGCGTAGAATCGGGCATATCATAGATTCATCAAGGTTTGGAGAACTCGCGCCAGAATGGATTTTGCAACCATCGCAGGTCTCGTTTTCGTGATGGTGGCCGTTATCGGGGCCATTCTGATCGGCGGCGAACTTGGCGTTTTCATCAATATTCCCTCTATTTTTATCGTCATTGGCGGAACCTTTGGCGCCACCCTGATGCGCATCTCATTTGGCGAGTTCTTTGGCTCGTTCAAGATTGGGCTAATTGCCATCATGCATTCCTCGCCCTCGCCGCGAGAGTTGATCGAAGAGGCTGTGCAGCTTGCCAACGTGGCGCGCAAGGAAGGAATCCTGGCGCTGGAGAATCAGAGCATCAGCGATCCTTTTCTTGAGAAAGGGATCAGTCTCTGCATCGACGGTCATCCGCCGGAGACGGTGGAGCGCGTGCTGTCGAAAGAAATCGGTCTCGCGATTGAGCGTCACGAAAAAGGTATCTCGATGTGGAAGTCGATTGCCGACTATTCTCCGGCCATGGGTATGATTGGCACCCTGATTGGCCTGGTCCAAATGCTTTCGAACATGGATGATCCCAAAGCCATCGGGCCGGCCATGGCGGTTGCTCTGCTCACCACCCTTTACGGCGCGGTGATCGCCAACGGTATCGCGCTGCCGATTTCCGAGAAGCTCAAGGCGGTCAGTGAGCAGGAGCGCATGATTCAAGATCTGGTGCTGGAGGCCATCTCTTCCATTCAATCCGGTATCAATCCGCGGGTGATGGAGCAGATTCTGCTGACCTATCTGCCGAGCAGTCAACGGGCCTCAAGCGCCGAATAGAGGCCTCACCATGAGCGAAAAGGCCAAACCAACTTCATGTCCACCCCCAGGCGCGCCGGCCTGGATGGCGACCTTCGCCGACCTGATGTCGTTGCTGCTGTGCTTTTTTGTGTTGCTACTGTCTTTTTCAGAAATGGACGTGCACAAGTACAAACAGATTGCCGGTTCCATGAAAATGGCCTTTGGTGTGCAGCGCGAGGTCGACGTGCAGGCCATTCCCATGGGTACCACGGTCATTTCCCCTGACTTTAGCCCCGGCAAGCCCACGCCAACCCTGGCCCAGGAGTTGCGCCAACAGACCACGGACGAAACCAAGACCCAGCTTGGTCCGGACCAGATGCGCAAGGAGTTGGAGGCGGCCGCGCAGGAGATTGCCGCGGCCCTGCAACAGGAAATCGAGCAAGGCCTGATCGATGTCGAGGTGGTCGGAGAGGAAATTCTGATTCGCATCCGCGAAAAAGGCTCCTTCGCCTCCGGTAGCGCGCGCTTGCAGGACAGCTTTTTCCCGATTCTCGACAAGATCGCCGAGACCCTGTCGGCGACTGAGGGCAGCCTGATTGTCGCTGGCCATACGGATAACATGCCAATCAACACGCTGCAGTTCCCATCCAACTGGGTGCTCTCGGCAGCCCGCGCTGCCGCTGTGGTCCATCAGATCACCGAGGTTCAGCCGGAACTGGCGGAACGAATGCAGATTCGCGCCCATGGTGACACCCGGCCTGTGGCAACGAACGATACTTTCGAGGGACGGGCCGAGAATCGCCGCGTCGAGATTGTGATCGCGCGCAACAAGAAAGACGAAGAGGGGCGGGATATTACCGGCGATGCGATCAATATCCCCTACCGTAGCATGATGCCTGCTGATCCCGCTGCGTCATCGGAGCTGTAAGAATGGATGTCTCTTTTTTGAGTCAATGGCCCATTGAGGCAGCACTGGCGATCCTTGCCGGTGTGCTGATTCTGCTCTTGCCACGGCTGTTGCATGTCATGGTGGCGGCCTATCTCATCGCGATTGGTGTCCTTGGGCTGGTGGCGTTCTTCTACGGCGCCAGTCTCCCGCTCAAAGCGGTCATCTCATTGGTCGCTGGGATCTTGGTGCTGCTGCGCCCGGCTGTCCTGAGCTATGTGGTCGGCATCTATCTGATTGTGATGGGGCTGCTTGAGTCGGGGCTGATTCGGTTTTGAGCGGAACCGGCCAGATCGAACGCGCGGCGGCCTGGATCGAGGCCGATGCTCCAGTGATATGGCTGCTCGGTAAAACCCAGGCGGGTAAAACCAGCATCGTCGCTGAACTGACCGGGCAGGCGCGCGATCAGATCGGCAATGGGTTTGAGCCCTTTACCGCCCACTCACGGCTCTATGCCTTTCCCGAGCAACGCCCAGTGCTTCGCTTTCTCGACACCCGAGGGCTGGCGGATACCGCGGTTGATGCACCCTTCGATGACCTGCGCGCGGCCGAGAGTCAGGCGCATGTGCTGCTGCTGGTCGCCAGGGCCGAGGATCAGGCGCTCGATGAGCTGCTGGTGCTCGCGCGCAAGTTGCGCCGCGCCCATCCGGGTTGGCCGCTGATTGTCGCGCAAAGTGCTTTGCATCAGCTCTATTCGAGCGGGCGCGGGCATATCCTGCCTTACCCCTATACCGGCACAGAGGCGGACTTCGCGCTTGCGACTGTGCCCGATGTGCTGTTGCGCGCGCTGCGCGCCCAGCGGCTGTTATTCACTGAACTGCCCGGCACGGCGCCGGTGTTCGTGCCGCTGGATTTTACCCGCCCCGAGCAGGGTCTTGCGCCCCTTGACTATGGTGCCAGCGCACTTTGGGAGGCGCTGGAGCATCTGTTGCCAGAGGTGGTGGCCGACTTGAAAACGGCCGCTTGTCAACCAGGCGAGGAGGGCCGTCGCCGCCGGCTGATCCTGCCCTGGGCGCTAGCCGCGGCGAGCGCCAATGCCGTCCCGGTGCCGGTGTTGGGCGGTCTGGGTTCCGCTAGCCTGCAGGCCGCCATGGTGGCCCAGATCGCGCGTGCGGCGGGCCGCGATAGTAGCCGTGATGCCTGGAAGGAGCTTCTCTCGACCCTGGGTGGAGGATTCGCGCTGGGCTATGGGGGCAGTTGGCTGGCGCAGCAGGTGCTTAAGCTCGGCATCGGCTGGGGTAGCGCCCTGACCGCGAGCTGGACCTTCGCGCTGACCTGGGCGATTGGCGAAGTGGCCATGCTGTTGTTCGCCGAACAGGCCGCTGGACGCACCCCGGATCGCGAAGCCTTGCGCGCCCATTATCGCGCCGCCTACAAAAGCGCCCTGCAGCGCGCGCGCGGCGAAGAAGGTCTGGGTCGCTAGAGGCGAGAGAACATTTGGCTCGTCTTGTCCCGTTCTTCAACACAGGCTTTGCATGTGAGCGATCCAAACACCACCTCGCCGCTCCACTGGCGCCTGCTGCTGCGGCGCCTCTGGCCAGAGCTGCTGACACTAACGCTGGTATCGGCGGCCTTTACCCTGCTGCCCGCGCTTGGTCTGCTGTGGCTGGCTCAGCAGGGGTGGCTGGCCTGGTGGCTGGGGTTGTGCGCGGCACTCATGGGGCTGCTGGCATTGCTGCGGTTATTGCGCCGCGATCCGACCGCCGGAGTGCCGATGGATGCGCCGCGACCAGGAGCCGCGGCGGCCGAGTGCCAGGCACGCGCGGCCTTGGCGGCACTGGTGGCCGACACCTCGGCCGATGATCTGGCCAATCGCGAGGTGGTTGACCGGCTGCTGCGCCGAACTGTCACTGCGGTCGCCACGGCCTATGCGCCCGATGATGAGGCGGCGGTGCTGAATTTTACCCTGCCCGAAGTGCTGCTGATGCTTGAGGAAGTCGCGCGACGGCTGCGTCATATCCTCAGCACCGAGCTGCCGGTGCTGCGCCATTTGCGCTTGAGTTGGGCGGCGCGGGGCAGCGATCTGATCGGACGTGGTCTCAAGCCGGCGCGTGGGCTGGCCAATGCTTGGCGCGTGATGCGTCTGGCCGATCCGCTCGGTGCGGTCATCGCCGAGGTGCGCTCCCTGGTCATCGAGCAGGGCGTTACCCTGCTGGGTCGCGAAGCGCGCGCGGTGATGGCGACCGTGCTGGTGCGCGAGGTTGGCGAGGTGGCGATCGAGCTTTACTCAGGCGCTTACCGCCAGCGCACCGAGCCACCGCCGCGCAGCGCCACCCGCCGGATGGACGAGGCCGCCACAGGGTCGGCGCGGGTGCTGATCACCGGTCAGCGCAACAGCGGCAAGTCCAGTCTGGTCAACGCCTTGCTTGGGCGCGAGTTGGCGCCGGTCGGCCTGACGCAATCGACCTCGGACTGGACGGTGTATGAGGCGCCGCCGCTGCTGGCGGAGCAGGACGGGCTAGCGGAAAGCGCCAATCATGCAGCGGCGAGCGCCAAGGTGCCATCCTGGGAGCTGATCGACAGCCCGCCGCTCGCGGCGTGCGGCGATGCGGCATGGCTTGTGCAGGTGCGCGAGGCGGATCTGGTCATTTGGGTGGCGGCGGCGCATCGCGCCGACCGGGGCCCGGATCAACGCGCGCTCAAGATCATGCGCGAGCAAGTTGCTGCCGATGTGCGGCTGCGCCCGGTGCCGCTGGTATTGGTGCTGACCCACGCTGATCGCTTGGAGCCGGTGCTGGACTGGCAACCGCCCTATGACCCAATCAGGGGGCAAGGCGTCAAGGAGCGCAACATGGCGCGCGCACTGCACGCGGCAAGCAGCGCGCTTGGAATAGCGCCAGAAAGTGCGCTGCTGGTGGCGCTCTGTGAGAACAGGCCAGCATGGAATCTGCCAGCATTGCGTCAGCACTTGCGCGCGCGTTGGCCGGAAGCCGAGCAGAAGCGGCTCGAGCGCTTGGGGCGTGCCGAGGGGGTGGTGAAAGCCGGTGTCGATCTGCTGCGCAGCGTGCCGGGCGCAATTGAACGCGCCCGGCACTTTTTGCGCCGCTGATAGGGTTAGGTTTTGGTGATGCGCTGTGGTCTTGCCTGTTGTCCTTCAGTCCGCGGATGATTCAAGCGACGCCCAAAATTCATCCAGTGTCTTGACGGTCGCGGCCAGATCCTCCCAGTGCGGCAGGCCCATGTTGGGCACCACCCGGCCGCGGCGCCAGTTGGCATGGGCGGTGATGAAATTATCCAGTCCCTCAAAGCGCACATAGGGGTCGCGATCAGCCAGCACCAGCGTGGGGTGTGTGGTCAGCTGGCCGTAAAGCTTGGTCATGGCCTGGAGCGTGAACAGCTTGCCCGAAAGAAAGGTCAGGGGGGCATGGCGCGCGCCGGGTTGGTGGGAAGTGGCAAAGGCGTAATCGACCATCTCCCGAGGTGCTTGCTGCATGAAGGATTGGCTTAGGTAGTAATTGATGCTGCGCCGGGAGGCAACCAGATCAAACAGCGGTTGATTCCATGGCAGTCCGGCCAGCAGCGGGTGGATAAAATTGCTGAATGGGCGCGGTGGTGGCTGGCGCTTGCTAAAGCCGGTCGGGGAGATCAACACCAGGGAGCGCACCCGCTCTGGTGACGACAGCGTGGCGCGCACCGCGAATTCACTGCTCAAGGAGAGTGCGAGCAGATCGACCGGCTGATCCGGTACCTGTGCGAGGAATGTTTCGATCACCTCGGCATAATATTCTGGCGAGTAGTTCGCGGGTCCGCGCCCGGCCTGGCCAAAACCCGGCAGATCCAGGCTGAACACTGGCCGCTGCTGGCGGTAGTGCTCGAACAGCGGCTTGACCTCAAAACTACTGGGCGCGGCATTGATGCTGTGAATCAAGACCAGTGGGCGGCCGCTGGCCTGTTGGTCGGAATAATAAGCCAGACTGGGTCGGTGTCTAAGGGCGATGCGTTCGCACGGGGCATCGAGGGCGGGTGCAAGACCCACTGTGATGTGCGAGTCGCGATTGGTTGCGGTCATGGTTGTGTCCTTTGGCAGGGTCATGCACAAGCTCTCCGTGGTAAGGTGGAAGCCGCAGCATCCGGGGCCGGGGCTGCTCCAGCTGTTGTCCTGGTCTGTGTTCTAGATGTTGCCATCATTGGCGTCATCGGGCTGGGCGCCCTCGTGGCGCAGAAAGGCATTGACGATATCCTCGCGGCCCTGCGTCAAGCTGTCCCGTTGCCCGCTTTTTTGGTTGCCGCCGGTCTTCTCTGCGCTGGCCTGATTCCAGATCCAGGGGGTCCAGTCGGGTTCCTTGGCCCAACAGGCGTTGCCTGAATCCGGCGGCAGGCGGCGGTGATGCGCCCGCCGCCCAATCACCCGATATTGCTCGCGGGCGGCGGTGTTAGGGTCGGGATCGAGCGCATCGGGGTAGCGTAGTTCCAAGGTGCGGTCGGGCAGCAGACTGGCCAGGATGCCGTCGAGCCCGGGGTGTTTGAACACCGGAGCCGCGGCCCACTCTTCCAGCACCTGGGCAATCTCATGTCCGCCGGTGCTGCCGCAACCGCGCTCAAGTGCCTCGCGAATGGCCGAGCGGTAGCAGTGCATGGCCGTTTCCTCGATGGAGTGAGGAACGAAAAACCAGCGTTCCGGCAGCGGTAGGCGCCAAACGGGCAGATAGGTGCGCAGGGTGTCGCAGTATGAGGGTGCGAGCAGGAAATTGGCCAGATCATGCGCATACCACCGGGCGATATCCAGCGCGGATACCGACCCCGGCAGTAATACCGGTTGAGGGCAATTCTCAGCAAGCCAGGCGGAATCGATCGTCAAGACGTCTTGTCTGGGTAGCGAATGTCAGGCGGCTATTATCGAGCAATGCGCGCTTGCGGCAAAATGATCTTTTCCGTTACCTGCCAATGCGGCCATGATTTAGGTCGGCACGCGCCAGCACGAGAAGCGATCTTTGCAAGCGTTTTTGCTAGACTGCGGGGACTCGCTCGCAAGCCGTTAAATACCATCACCCGCCAGCGACCGGACTCGGGCAGGCGGGAGACCGGATCGCTGGCGGGCGCTTCGGATCAGGATGTCGTTTTGAAAAGTTAGATTCTCCAAGCATCATGACAGCAGATCAACATATCGATGATTTTCTCTCGCGACTCTTTGGCTATGTCGAAAAGTTGGTGCTGCTGATCGTGGGTGTGCTGGCGCTGGCTGGAATTGGGCAAATCATCATTGAGATTCCTGCTCGCGGAGAAATTCGCCTTGAGGATTTGCTGCTGATCTTCATTTTTATCGAAATCATGGCCATGGCAAATGTTTATTTTCAACGCCGGGAAGTGCCCTTTACCTTTCCTATGTTCATTGCCGTGACCGCCCTGTCGCGCCTGGTCGTCTTGCAGGGCAAGGAAATTGAAGGCGAATTGTTGCTTTATGAAGGGGCCGCGATCCTGCTGGTATCCCTGGCGATTCTGGTGGTCCGCTTCAGTCAGCGTTATCGGATTCCGCCGACCGGGCCCGAGGCCGGCGTTGACGAGGCAGATCGGCATTAACGCCCATGCCGTTTCGTGTTCGTGTCGGATCTGCCCAGTCGATAGTCCTGGTTCCTGCTCATGGTGAATGCGCGGTGGACGTCGCTGGTGATTGAGATTGCAGCGCCTGGCTTGTTAACCTGAACCAGCAGTGTCAGCTGCTGGGATGATCGGAACCATGAATGCCTGCAAGTCGTGAACGTCTGCATGTTAAGTTGGTAGCATCGGAGTTGGCCGTGAATACTGAGTTGCAGAGGCGACAGGAGCCACAGTCGGGACAAGAGGAAAGCGCCGCACCCGCGGAAGAGATTTCCCGGCTATTGCTTGATGTTGGTTTGGTCAATCCGGAACAGCTTCACCATGCCAAACGTGTGCGTGCAAAGCTGGGTGAGGATTATCCGCTGACCAGAGTTCTGACCGAACTGAGGTATCTCAATCCCATCCAATTTCGTGCGGCGCTGCGCGACAGCGGAGCGAAAATTCAACTCGGCGATGTGATGGTCGAGCTTGGTTATCTGAAGCCGCGCGATCTGCGCGCGGCGTTGGATGCCCAGCTGGAACCGGAGTTCAAGGACAAGCGCCTCGGCGAGATCCTGCTCGACATGGGGCTCATTACCGAGCAGCGACTGATTGAAGTGCTCGCGGACCAGCTTGATTTTCAGGTCGAGGCGCCAAGCTTCTCGCAGCTTGACCAAGAGCTCCTGGGAAAAGTGACACCGGAGTGGTGTCGGCGTATGAACGCCATTCCGTTGCGCAGCGAAGGCGATACCGTGCTCGTTGTGTTTGGGGATCCTTTGGATTCCTTGGCGCGTCAAGGCGCTGAAACGGTTTTTGGGCGTGTAACCCCGGCCTTTGCCACCCGACGTGCGATTGATGACGCGCTGCGGGCCTATGAGGCAAGTCGGCAGCATGCCAAACAGCGCAAGAGCGAAACCAGTGAGTCGGATATCACTCGACAGGTTGACGCATTGATTATTGGCGCACTCGACAAGGGTGCGAGTGATGTCCACATCGAGCGATCGCGTCATTCACTTCGGGTCAGGTTTCGCATTGATGGTGTGTTGATGGTGTTCACTGAGCTTGATCCTGAGCTCGCCCCTGCCATTGCCAGTCGACTCAAGGTGCTGGCCAAGGCTGATATTGCCGAGCGTCGGCGCCATCAGGATGGTGGGTTTCGATTCGATGATCCAAGCTCTGGGCGCCGCTGCGATGTCCGCGCATCCTTCTTTGCCACGGTTTTTGGCGAGAAAATTGTTCTGCGGTTGCTCAGTCGCAAGGCCGAGTTGCTTGATATTGATGAATCCGGCATCGCGCCGCGGATGCTTGAGAGGTTCAATGATCATGCGCTCGAACTGCCAAGTGGTGTCATTCTGGTCACCGGCCCGACCGGTTCGGGCAAGACCACCACGCTCTATGGCTGTGTCAACAAGCTCAATGACATAGAAACCAGCATTGCAACCGCGGAAGATCCGGTCGAATATGTCATTGACGGCATTGCCCAGTGTAATGTCAATCCGAAAATCAACCTCACCTTTGCCGATACCTTGCGCGCACTGGTGCGTCAGGATCCCGATGTTATCGTGCTAGGCGAGATTCGTGACAAGTTTTCGGCCGAATCGGCCATTCAGGCCGCGCTCACAGGCCATAAGGTTCTCTCGACCTTTCACACGGAGGACAGCATTGGGGCCTTGCTGCGGTTGATGAATATGGACATTGAAACCTTTTTGATTTCTTCGACCGTGGTCGCGGTTCTCGCCCAGCGGCTGTTGCGCAAGGTGTGCGACCACTGTGGGGAGAGTTATCAACCCACGCCGCATGATTTGCAACGCATCGGCTGGACCCAGGCCGATGCCGCGGGCGGCGAGTTCCGAACCGGGCGCGGCTGCCGACAATGTAATTTTACTGGCTACGCTGGCCGGGTGGGGGTCTTCGAATTGCTGCTGCCAAATGATAGCGTCAAGGACGCGGTGCTCAATCGGCGTTCCTCGGGCGAGATTCGGCGCCTGAGTATCGAGTCCGCGGGCCTGGTGACGCTGATGGAGGATGGGCTGGCCAAAGCGGCTCAGGGACTCACCAGCGTGAAAGAGGTGCTCGGTCATTTGCCGCGCATCGGGCGTCCGCGCTCCTGCCGGGAGATTATTGCCATGATGGGCAGGGTGAATCGTTAGCGAGTTCCAAAGGATCCGTCATCGGGCGGATGGTTCGCCGCGTTGGCGCATGGCTGACGCAAACCAAACACACTGAATGTCGCGGTCACGAATCACAACGCATGGATCCGGATTGGGTCCTATTGCGCCAGGGCATTCGCGGCCGCCGCGAGAATGAGCAAGACAATGAGCGAAAAGTCCCTAAAGGATCTGATCGACGAGCGTTTCGACTCCGATAGCCAGCAGTTGCCGGTATTCAACCGCGTTGCGCTGGATCTGCAGACGCTCAAGGAGTCCGAAACCGCGACCATGAAAGAGGTCACCGACCTCATCATGAAGGACC
Organism: Thiorhodovibrio winogradskyi; assembly: GCF_036208045.1. Classification (NCBI taxonomy): domain Bacteria; kingdom Pseudomonadati; phylum Pseudomonadota; class Gammaproteobacteria; order Chromatiales; family Chromatiaceae; genus Thiorhodovibrio; species Thiorhodovibrio winogradskyi. Next base: position 753,531 of record NZ_CP121472.1, read on the forward strand.
AGGCACTGACCAGCCGGATTCTGCAGGTGGCCAACTCCTCTTTCTATGGTGGGCTGAGGCAGGTTGATACGCTGAGCGGCGCCGTTCTGAGGCTGGGTGTCAATAAGGTCGCTAGTTTGGCGATGATGGCCGCGCAGCTGATGGCTTATCAGTCCAAGCTGGCGACAACCGCCAAACGTTTGGTCGCGCTTTGGGAGCGGGCCTATGTCTGTGCAACAGGTTCGCGTTGGATTGCCGAGAAAACCGGGCGCCGTGATCAGGCTGAATCGGCCTTCCTGTGTGGTTTGCTGCACGATATCGGCGAGCTGTTTCTGCTCAAGGTGCTGGATCGGCTGTCGGAGGACGCCGATGTGACAGTGACGGTTACCGACGCATTGATCGACGAGGTGCTCGATGTCATGCACAATGACATTGGCTACCGCTTGATGCTGAAGTGGGAGCTGCCAAAGCTGTACGCGGTGTCCGCCCGGGACCATCACCTGGACAGCTTCAATGAAACCGACCATCTCATGGCCATTACCCGGTTGCTTGATCTCCTCTGCCTCAAGTTGGGGGTTGGGCAGGACGCGAATCCGGACATCGTGCTGGCGGCAACCGCGGAGGCTCAGGCCTTGGGGCTTAAAGAGATCCAGCTCGCGGAACTCGAAGTGATGATCGAGGATCTGGTGGCCGAGGCAAATGCCATGCTCTCGTGAGGTACGCCGCGGGCCGGGGTTGATCAGCGGATCGCGGTTGGCGCCCAGTCAGCACTCAGTCAGCGCTCAGTCAGCGCTCAGCGTCTTGATTTGCGCCAGATCGGTCATGCCGGATAGCACCTTGAAGATACCGTCCTGGCGCAGGGTGCGCATGCCCTCGCCCATCGCATGTGTGCGCAGTTCGGCGACCTGTGCGCGCATGGCGATCAGGGCACGCACCTGCCGGCTGGTTGCCAGAAGCTCATGGACCGCGAGGCGCCCCTTGTACCCGGTGTCACTACAGTCCGGGCAACCCTTGGCGCGGAAGAGGTGCAGCTTGCCGTCCTCGCCGCCAAATTTTTGCCGCCAATCCTGCATCAGCTCCTTGCGAGTCGGAAGCGCCAGCTTCGGATCGTCGCTCGGGGCAAAGTCGCTGAGATAAACATCCATCAGTGTTGTCAGCTCATCCTCGCCAGGCGCATAGGACTCCCGGCAGTTCTCGCACAGGCGGCGCACCAGGCGTTGCGCCAGAATGCCCTGCAGGGCGTCGGCAAAGTTAAAGGGGTCCATCCCCATGTCCAACAAGCGCACCACGCTGTCTGGTGCCGTGTTGGTATGCAGGGTGGAGAGGACCAAATGGCCCGTCAGCGATGCCTTGATGGCCATCTGCGCGGTTTCGTCATCGCGCATCTCGCCGATCATGATCACATCCGGGTCGGCGCGCAGAAAGGCACGCAGGGCAGTCGCGAAGGTAACGCCCTTGCGCGTGTCGATCGGCATTTGACGCAAGCCCGCTTGGGTTATCTCAACTGGGTCCTCGGCCGTCCAAATCTTACGCTCGGTTGAGTTCAGCTCGGCCAGGACCGAGTGCAGGGTGGTGGTCTTGCCGGAGCCTGTCGGTCCACAGACCAGAAACATGCCGAACGGCCGAAAAATGAGTTCTTTTAGCGTTTTATCGATTTCTGGCGTCAGCTTCATGGCTGACAGCGGAATGGGGTCGCCGCGTTGCAGCAAACGCATTACCACGTCTTCGCGGCCATTCACCGTCGGGATGGTGGCGACCCGCAGCTCGAGCTTCATTTTGCTGAAACGGCTGAAATCGATTTTGCCATCCTGGGGTTTCATGCTGCTGGTCATGTCCATCGCGGCCATGACCTTGATGCGTGATACGACAGCCCGGTTTAAGTTGCCTGGAAATTCGGCATGCTGGATCAATTGTCCATCCCGGCGCATGCGCACCCGACTGGGACGCTTGTCGAGCTGCGGCTCGATGTGAATATCGGAGATGCCGAGGCTTACGGCGTCAAGGATCAACTTGTTGACAAGTCTGACCACAACATGGTCCTGTGTGGCCGCGTCATTGGTGTTATCTTCCTCCTCCTCGGGCGATTCATCGAACGCAAGCTCGTCCAGCCCGCGCGAACCGTAGGCGTGGTCGATGATATCGAGAATGGTCCCTTGCGGGGCCATCACCGTCTCGATCTGCTTGCCAGTGGCAAAGCGCACGGCTTCGATCGCGTGCCAGTCCAGCGGATTGGGGATGGCGATAATGAGCTTGTCGCCATGCTCATGGAGGGCCAGAACATTGTGTTCTCGCGCGAGTTCCTCCGGCACCAGCTCAAAGAGTTGATGCTCGAGTTTGAAGCGCCGCAAATCGACAAAGGGAATACCGAGTTTACGTGCCAGGGCCTGCTGGATATCGGCTTCCTTCAGCAAACCCATTTCCACCAGTAGCTTGCCAAGCGGGAGGTTGCGGCTTTGTTTTTGCTCGGTCAGGGCCTGCTCGAGCTGATCCTCGGTAATCAGCCGTTGCTGCACAAGAATGGAGCCGAGGCGAACCGATGGCATCTCCTTTTGTTTGCTTAAGGCGTCCTTCAAGTCGGTGGCGGTGACGACCGCCTTTTGCGTCAGGAAGTCGCCCAAGGGTTGCCCGGTCTGCGTCGTCTGGCCCGTCTGGCTTTGGTCCGTCTGTTGATTCATCATTCTGGAATCCATCATCGGCCCTTCTTCGGTGCATGGCCCGATACGTTCTTGGTCAATCTGCCCGCGCGAGATAAAAACGCGAAGGTAACGGGTCTGATTCTGAGTGGGAAAGAGGTACAGGCCGTTGCGGTCATGGTGGAAGCCAGCCGTCTGCCCCGCAAGTTCCTCCCCGTCCTTGAAGCGAACCACAAAGGGCTGACAGTCGAGGGTAACAGGTTGATCTCCAGGGTTGCCGCGGGCAGTGGCTTGAAACAACTGCCGCCAGCTTGGCAGATGCATGATTTTGATGTCGCTGAGCTGAATTTCGAGCAGGTCGCCATCGGACTCGAGATGCAGCAGCCCTCGCTCGGGATCGAAGTCGATCAGGCGGCCATTGATTTGACTGCCATCCGCGCGCTTGACAATGACATGGTCGCCGCGACGGACCGGTTGGCCGGTCTCTCTCGCGGATGGGGATGGCGAGGGAAAATGGGTCAGAATCTCGGAAGGGTTGCCAGGCTGTGTTTGCGACTCGAGCATTGGATTCCCGGTCTGTCAGTGATGCTGGGTTTGACCAGTCGCGCGACTTTTGGTCGCCCGGCAGTGTCTGGGTGGAAATCGACCCGCTGCCATGGGCTCCATTATCCAAGAAAGTGCGTCTCGCTGCTGTCTCTTTCGGTATCAGCTCAGTGACCTGGTACTGAAAGTGCAAGAGCCGATCTGTCCTGCGAGTCATTTAGCCTAAAGCACCGCGCCGGCGTTCGAGCCGGGCGATCATTTCCCCGAGAATGCGGCGGTAGAGTTCATCGCCAAGCACCCGGTCTTCGATGCCACTGTCGAGATTGGGGTTGTCATTGACTTCAATAATCACCGCTCCCCCCGGGGTGGCTTTCACGTCGACGCCATAGAGGCCGTCACCAATGAGATTGGCGGCCTTGAGCGCGACCGCCACCACCTCGGTGGGCGCCTGCTCGACGGCGAGGGTCTCGAACCGGCCTTCGTCGTGGCGACCGTCGCTATGGTGGTGGACGATCTGCCAGTGGGCCTTGCTCATGAAGTATTTACAGGCATAGAGCGGACGCCGGGCGAGAAGGCCGATGCGCCAGTCGAACTCGGTGTAAAGAAATTCCTGCGCCAGGATCAGATCAGATTCGCGCAACAGGCGTGCCGCCATCTCCAGTAATTCATTCCGGTTGGTGGCCTTGAATACCCCGCGTGAAAATGATCCCTCGGGAATTTTTAGCACCACTGGGTAGCCGATGGCGGCTTCGGCATCAAGCAGCGTCTCGCGGCGCAGAATCAGGGTGCGCGGGCGCGGTATTTGGTTGGCCTCAAGCAGTTCGGCCAGAAACACCTTGTTGGTGCAGCGCAGAATGGAGTCTGGATCATCAATGACCACCAGACCCTCGCTGGCGGCTTTCTTGGCGAAGCGAAAGCTGTGGTGACCGATGCGGGTGGTTTCGCGAATCAACAGGGCGTCATATTCAGCCAGACGCGCGAAGTCGCGTGGCTGGATGAGTTCGACATTCAGGCCGAGCTGACGACCGACGCGCTGGAATTTGTGCAAGGCCCGGGGGTTGGATGGCGGCAGATCTTCCTTGGGATCATGCAGCAGCGCGAGATCATAGCGGTACTCGGGTCGTGCTCGTGGTTGCCGCCAGGGCCGTGATAGATAGTGTTCGAGCGCGGCAAAAAAGGCGCTCTCCTGATCGGCATCCAGGCTGTGCAGGGACACTGCACGAAGACTTGTGATGCGCCATTGTGGTTGTGCTTTGAGCTCGACCCGCAGGATGGGGCAGCGGAAGGTCTCGAACACTCTCCGAGCGAAGGGCTGAAGTTCCCGCTCCGCGCACTGGCCGAACATCAGCGTCAGGGTGCGGCTTGCGCTGGCACCGGGGGTGGGTGCCGTGTTTAGTGCCCGCGGAACCATGGCATCGAGTCCGTCGGTCATCAGCCCATACAGATTGCGACTTGATAGCTCCTGCATGGTGCCCACGGCGGGAATGGCCTTGTGACCACGTGCCTCGGCTAGCAGGGAGCAATAATACCCCAGGCTTAGATAACGATAACCGCGACACAGGTTGATGATGCGCACCCGCCGCCGCGCGGCAGTCCCATGGGCGACACCCTGGCTTAGATACTCGCGCGCCGTGACGACGGGGAGCGCCGGGAAGTGGGCTTTCCAGTCACCCGCCTGTTCGACCAGCAACAGATGCTCAGCCATGGGCGGGCGACTCCGGAGACGAGATCAAGACCACGGCCTGGAGCCCAGCACGGCCATAACGCGCCATGCGGCGAAACTCGCTGGGTTGTATCGGCATGTTCATCGAATCGAGCGCGGTTTCTCCATTGTTGATATCGACATAGGGATCATGGACATAGATAAAGCTGTCATCACAGCCGGTCACCACCACCCAGTGGGGAAATTTCTCGGCATAGATGCGGTAGGAGCTGATCAGCACCAGCGGCACCGACCCGGCGGTGAAGCGCGCCTGCAGGGTTTCAACATCCAAAGTGGCGTAGGTCACGGGGATGGAGTGTCGCTCGACCTCGGCGAGCATGTCCTGGTGCACCAGGCGCATGACTTCTTTTTTCTCCGGACTGCGCACCGAATCGACCAAGGGGACACCCCGATCATTGACGAATACCTCGGCGCGAAAGCCCCTTCTGCGCGCCGCCAGCGCCAGTCCAAAGGGGCCGCAGCCACCGTGGCCCGAGGTCATGAAAATGGTGGTTGCCTCGCGCCAGATGCGCAGTTCCAGGGTGCGGTCAAGCTGCAGGCGTCCATCCAGGGCTTTTAGCGCCATCATCAGGCAGGAGGCGCCGCAGGTGAAGTCCAGCGTCTGCTTGTAGAAGGGCACCCGCGGTCCGGTCGCGGCTGGCCCCAACGCGGGCATCAGCGTCTTCTCGTAGCGCAGCGCCTCCATGTTGTCTTCATAATAACTTGCGCGCACGCCGAAGCGGCGATAGCCCAGACTTTCGAATAGGCGTTGCGAGGGGAGATTGTCGCGGCGAATTTCCAGGCGCAGATAGGCGCGCTGGCGTGCCCAGGTGGCGCGCTCGGCGGCTGCGACCAGGGCACGGCCGATACCCTGCCCGCGCGCAGCCTCGGCCACGGCAATGGAATACAAACGCGCTACCGAGGTCGCGCGGTTAAAGAGTACCAACACATCTCCCAGCAGTGGCGATGGGGACTCGACCTCGCCCGGGACCGCGACCAAAAACACCGCCTGCGCCCGGGTGATCAGATGACGCAGTTGCCGGCGCGTCAGCCGATCACTAACAAAAGCGGCCTGCTCGAGCGCAAGCAGGGCGTCAATATCGGTGATCTCGGCAGGACGAATCAGCCAGGACAGGGTGAAGGTCTCCTCATTGGTTGTGCGACCGGAGCATAGCGCTTTTCGTGCGGAAAGCGGATGCGTTCAGAGTTTGCCTTTGCGATGCTTAGGGTTTGGGATGATCGCGCTTTGCTTGTGCCAGACGGCTTCGGTTCCTCAAGTGGTGTCGGTTTCCGCGGTCGACTACGGCAGGTTTTACCAAGTGGCGCTGTCGCACGCCTGGCTGGCGACCTGATCGCGCCCCGCATGTTTGGCGCTGTAGAGTGCATGGTCGGCGGTTTCGGTCAGGCGGCGCGGGTCGGGGCAGTTGGGGTAGGTGGCGATGCCGGCACTAAAGGTGCAATGAAAGTGGCTGCCGTTGGCCTGGAACTGAATGCGGGAGAAATCAGTGCGCAGGGCGTCGATCAGTTTGATCGCGTCTTCCAATGTGGTGTCATTCAGCACCACCGCGAATTCCTCGCCACCATAGCGGCCGATGAGGTCAGAGTCACGCAAGCGCAAGCGCAAAGTGCGGCTGAGCGCCATGAGCACGTGGTCCCCGGCGGGGTGGCCCTGGGTGTCGTTCACTTGCTTGAAGTGGTCGACATCGAGCATGGCAAAGCACAGCGGGCTGTCGTTGCGCCGCGCGTTGGCGACTGCGAGCTCCAGAAATTGCAGGATGGTGTTGTGGTTGAAAAGACCGGTCAGGCTGTCGCGCACCATCAGGGAGCGCAGGGTGCGCATGCGCTCGGCACGCAGCCGAACTTCGTCGATCAGCCGCCGGGGCTCGATGGGCTTGACCAGAAAGCCATCGGCACCGGCTTGCAGCGCCTGGAACTGGCGCTCCTGGTTGGTTTCGGAGGACAGAAAAATAATCGGCAGGCTAACGTAGCCGGGAATTTGGCGCAGCATGCTGGCCAGTTCCTGCCCGGAGCAGCGCGGCATGTGCAGATCCATGAGCACCAGATCGGCCCGGAAGCGCTCGAGGACGCCAAGTACCTGCTCGGGGGCCGTGACAACCTGGCAGTTCATGCCGGCTGCCTCCAGCGTGGCGGCGTGCAGCTGAACCAGTTCGGGTTCGTCGTCGACGATCAGGATGTTGAATTGCTCGGGTGGCGTGGGATTGGTCAGATGGTCGAGGAACTCGACCATCTCCGGGATATTGACCGGTTTGGGACAGAAGGCGCTTGAGCCCGCGCGCACGCTGCACAGTCGGGCACTGAAATCATCGCGGCTGGAGATGAAAATGGCCGGCACCTGGGTGTCGAGCCGCTGGCGCAGCGCGGCGAGCATGTCGGGGCCGGCGTTTTCCCCCTCGGGGAACACAATATCGATCACGACAGCGGCCGGGGTTTGCTCGAGCATCGCGGCTTTGAGCACCTCGAGCCGGTCAAAGGCTTTTAGCGGATAGCCGAAGCAGGCGAGTTGATTGGCCAATTGCCGCAGTTGATGCGGATCATCGTCACATAGATAGACCATGCGGTGATCGCGCTGGTGCGCTTCGGTGAAGCTGGTGACAGGCTCGGCCCGGGCGGCCGTGGCATCTGGCACGCTCGGCGGCCTTGCTGTCTGGTCAAGGAGTTCGCGCTCGATGGTGTCCATCCGCGCGCTCATTGTGGTGATGAGCCCTTGCTTGGCCGAGGCTCTTTGCTCTGGTGTTTGCGTGAGCGCCTCGCGCACGGCTTGCTCGGCGGGTTCGGCGCACCGCGCGAGTGTGTCAAGCCCCAGGGATGCGCCCGAGCCCTTGAGGGTATGAAAGCTAAGATGCAGACGCTGCAACGCCGCCTGGACGTCCTCATCCGTGGCGTCATCCGCGTTCAGCGCGGCCAGATCGGCGCGACATTGCTCCATGCGCTCTGGCAGTCCATCGACGAAGCTCTGCCGCAGGCGCGCCTTGACCGCCTCGAGTGACTCAGCAGTGGATGGTTGATCTTGGTCCATCATTCTGATTGTCTGTGGTGGGCCCGGGTCGATGTGGCAGGGTTCGGGTGGAGCGGTCGTGAACAGGCCATGGGTGAAGCCTTCATTGTAGCGAATTGTCGCTCCCCGGCATTGCCAGAGTGCGGGGATCGAGCAGCCAGATCAGGCTTTCCCCAGGCGCGTTCGGTGCGTTCGGCGCATTCGCTGGCACCAGGGCAAGCGCGCGCAGGCCAGGCAGTGGCGATCGCAGGGCGAGCAACGGCGGCAGGGATTGAATCCGGCTGCTCGGCAGGCAGATCAATTCAAGCGGTCCGGCGACATCCAGATCCCAGTCGCCATGCGCGGCCCGCAAGCGCAGCAGATGGCGGTCTTGGGTTCCATCATCCGACAGACCCAGGCAGGTTTCGAGTCTTGTGGCCGCGGCTGAGCCAAAGGTCAGGGCCCGGCGCACCAAGGCGGCCTCGAAGCCGAAGCAATGGTCGCCGGCCCGGCACAAGACGAATTCAAGGCCTGTCATGTCTTGGCGGCGGGCTCAGCTCAGGCAGGGTCGCGGGCGACGGAGCCGATGTAGGCGGCCAGCAGTGCCTCGAGGTCGAGCAGGCTGACACCGCGCCCACCAAGCTCGGTGAGGTGGCGTACATAAGGGCGCAGATTGCCGGGCAGGGTATCGGGAGCGGGCTGCAGTGCGCTCTCGGGCTGATCGCAAAGATCAATAACCTCATCGATACGCAAGCCGGTGTGCAGTCGTTCGCCACGGGTTAGTAGCACGGCCTTGTTCCCGGCGGTCGTGGGGGGGAGTTGCAGGAGGGTGCGCAGGCACAGCACGGATTCAATCTCGCCGCGTACGCTGATCACGCCCTCCAGGGTCGCGGGCGCGCCCGGAACCCGATAGACCTGGGGGGCGGCGAGGATTTCGCGGACCTGTGCCCCTGGCAAGGCGAATCTCTGTTCGGCCAGGGTGAAAATCACCAGTTTGACGCTGGGTTCGTCCACATCCACCACCTCGCCCGCCTGGCCGGAGCCAAGGCGGGCGTGACGCTCGGCGAGGATGTCATCAAGGCTGGGACCGGACATTGTCGCCATCAGGCCGGCTGACCACCGGAAGCTACTTTGGGGCCAGCTTTGGGGGCGAAGTCGGCGACCAGTCGCGGCAGGCTGTCCTCAAGGCTGTGGTCCTTTAACAAACAGCCGTCGATGCGCGGTTGGCGCGCCTGCAGATCCCCGGGCGCGTCGCCGGTGAGGAGAATAAAACGACAGGGATAGTCGTGCGCGCGAACTTCCAAAAACAATTCAAGACCGTTCATCAGCGGCATGTGCATGTCGCTGACCACCAGGTCCAGGTCCGGGTTGGCCTCAAGTTGTTCAAGCGCATCCAGCGCCTGCTCGGCAACCAGGGTTCGGTGGCCCGCGGCCTGGAGGATGGCGGCCGAGAGTTCGGCGGCCAGGGGATCATCATCGACAATCAAAATATGCATGCGGGGGACTCCTGCGCGCTGAGTCGGCGGCGCGGCTGATGAGCGCAAGATACCATGTCGGCTTTGCCCTTGTGGAATCCGCCGTGGAATCAACTGGAGAGCCAGTTGCAGGATCCCTTTTGGGACCGCCTTTTGAGATCAGCCTCAACCAAGCAAGGCGCGCAAGGTGGCGATCAGGTTGGACTGGTCGAAGTCCCCCTTGACGATATAGGCATCGGCGCCGACACGCAGTCCGCGCTGGCGGTCTTCTTCCTTCTCGCGCGAGGTGACGATGATGATGGGCGTGGCCTGGTAGGCATCGAGGGCGCGCAGGCGCTCGGTCAGGGTAAAGCCGTCCATGCGCGGCATTTCCACATCGGTCAGCACCGCGTCGAACGGATCCCGCATTGCCTTATGCAAGCCGTCGATGCCGTCCTCGGCCAGGGTGACGCGATAGCCCTGAGCTTCGAGCACGTCCTTTTCGATTTCACGGGTGTTCAGGGAGTCATCCACCACCAGCAGACGACTGGCGCGTTCGCCCGCCTCGGCGGCTGCCTTGGCGCCCGCGCGCACCGACTGGCCACGGGCGCGCGCGGCCAGATCAAGCAGCGCGGGTGCCTGCAACAGGCTGACCACGGCCAGCGCGCCACTGCTGACGAAGCCGGAAATCAGGTGCAGGTGGCGCAGATGCTCGGGCACCGGCTTGACCACCAGATCGCGCTCATCCTGGAGCGCGTCGACCTCAAGCGCGAGTTTTTCCTGCCCGACGCGCAGGATGACCAGCAAGACCTCGGGGGTTGCCGCTGGCGCGGCGGCAGGCGTGGTCGCGAACCCGGGATCGAGCAACTCGGCCAGCGACATGACAGGCACGAACTCATTGCGCAGGATGACCGCGCGCCGCTCGGCCACCTCGAGCAGATTCTCCCGCGAAACGCGCAGGATCTCCGCCACATGTTGGGCGAGAAAGCCCAGTCTCTCGCCCCCGGCTTCGATCAACAGCACCCGTGTCATGGCCAGGGACAGAGGTAGACGCAGGCGAAAGCGGGTGCCCTGGCCGGGGCGGTTGTCGACCTGGATGCTGCCCCGCAGGCGGTCAAGCACACTGGATTTGACCACGTCCATACCCACGCCGCGCCCGGAGATATCGGTGATCAGGGCCGTGGTGGAAAAGCCGGGAGTGAAAATCAGATCGACGATCTCGCTGTCGCTGGCCGTGGCGGCCTGTTCGGCGCTTAGCAGGCCCTTGCGGATCGCTTTGTCGCGGACGCGGGCGAGATCAATGCCACGGCCGTCATCGCTAATGGTGATGTCCACCCAGCGCCCATCCCGACGCGCTTCGAGTCGCACCCAGCCGTTGGCTGGCTTGCCGGCGGCCAGGCGTTCGTCCGGCGGTTCGAGCCCGTGATCCACGGCATTGCGCAACAGGTGCAACAGGGGCTCGGCCAGCTGATCGATCAACTGGCGGTCGAGGGCGATGCTGTCGCCCTTGATGGTGCAGCGCACTGTCTTGCCGAGCGAGCGGGCGAGTTCGCGCAGATTGCGCGCCGCCGGCTCGAACAGCATCGACAGTGGCAGCATACGCAGGGCGAGCGCGCGATCATGCAGCTCGCGAATCAGCCCGTCCTGGGTCTGGACATCATCGCGCAGCTGGCGGGCGAAAGCCTCACAGGCCGGGGTGATGCCAGGCTCGGCAAGCCGGGCGAGGCGCCGGGCCTCATCCGGGTGCTGCCGCAGCCGCTCGTGATGGGCGATGATCTCGCCCATCAGGCGGAGCAGGCCGTCGAGCTGGTCGATGCGCACGCGCAGACTGTCGCTGCCGGAGAGGCCGGACGCGGACGGCTCCGTTCCTGTCGGGCGCGATGGCTCGGTGGTGGTCGTGGCCGCTGCCTGAGTCGCCGTCGCCGTCGCCGTCGGCGCTGGATCAGGCTGTGGTGTCATGGCCTGCTCTGTCGCCCGTTCCCGCGCTTGTTCCGACGATTGGCTGCCCGGCTGCCCGGCAGGCGGGCCAGGATCCGCGCCCTTGGCAGCGGCGCTCAGGGCAGCGCACAGCTCGCCGTCCGGCGGCGGCAAGGCGTCCGGATCGGGCTGGCGGTCGAGTTGTTCGACCGCGTTGGCAATGGCATCAAGGCCTTGCTGCACCAGTGCGCCGAGATGCTCATCAAGCTGCAGCTGCCGACCGCGCAGGGCGCCGAGCAGGTCTTCGAGCGCATGCGCGGTGTCGCAGATGGGCGTGAGTCTCAGCATGCGTGCCGAGCCCTTGATGGTGTGCGCGGAGCGAAACAGGGCGTCGATCTCAGTCTGACTGACGCGCCCGGGGTTCTGGGTCAAGTCCGCGAGGCCGCGATCAAGGCGCGCGAGATGCTCGCGTGCTTCCTCGACAAAGCGGCCAATGAATTTGCTCCGGTCGATGGCCATGCCTAGTCCAGCCTCGATGCTTGGTCAGGCGCCAGATGGCGCTCGCACAGATAGCGGGCCATCTTGGCCGGAGGCTCCAGAACGCACAGGCGCAGACCGCTGGCGGGCGCGGGTTCTGTGGCCAGCAGTCGCGCGGCGGCCGACCAGGCGCGTCCCGCCAAGGGGGCATCACCTCGGGCACGGTAGAGATCCCCGAGATAAAAATGCGCGGGCCAACAGTCCGGTTGAATGTAGATGGCGCGCTTGAAAGCCGCCACGGCCGGGTCCGTCTGTTGGCGCCATTTGGCGATCAGCCCCCGCAGCAGCCAGGCATCCGCCAGCCAGGGGTGCGGTTCGAGCACCCGGCGGACTTGTTCCTCGGCCGCGTTGAACTGGCGGCGTTCGAGCAGCAGGTAGGCACCGAGCAGCAGGGCATCGGCATCTGTCGGTGCCTGCGCGAGTCGCTCGCCAACCGCGGCCAGGGCTTGGTCGAAACGTTGTTCGGTGATCAACTGTTGCACCGGCTCCAGCGACCAGGACGCGGTGGGCGGTTGGGAAGTGATCGGGATGGATGCTTGATGGGCGGGGGCGGCGGACAGATCCGGGGAAGGCGCGCGCTCGGTGACGGATGGGACGGATAGGCCGGATGGGCGCGGCGGCTTGACCTCGCCTGGAGCGGCGCCCAGGGGCACCTTCTTGGGTGGCGAGCTGTCGTCTTCGCTTTGAGGTCGGTTAATGAAATAAAACAGCCCCTCTTCTTGAACCAGTTCCAGCAGGCCAATGTCGTTGCCCAGGGTCTCGGAGCTGCCGATGATCAAATAGCCTTCGGGTTTTAGCAGGCGGATTAAATGGCGCAACACGCGCTCGCGCGTGGGCCGATCAAAATAGATAGAGACATTGCGGTACAGGATGACGTCGAATCGACCCAGGCTGGTGGGCGGTGCATTCAGGTTTAGAGGCACAAAGCGCGCTTGTGCGCGAATCCAGTCTCGGACCTGAAAGTGCGCGTCGCGCGGCTCGAAAAACCGACTCTGGCGTTCCGCGCTGACACCGCGAAAGGAAAAGCGCCCATAGCAGCCGGCGCGGGCTTGCTCCAGCATGGCGCTGTCGATGTCCCCGCCCAGGACCTCGAACAGCTCGGTTGCGTGCTCGCCGTGGACTTCGGACAGCAGCATGATCAGGGAGTAAACCTCCTCGCCCGAGGAGCAACCGGCGCTGAGCAAGCGCACTCGGGCGCCCTCCTCGCGCACGGCCAGGCGGCGCGGAATCAGGCGTTCGATCAGCAGCCGCAGTGGCTCGGGCTCGCGAAAGAAGTAGGTCTCGTTCACCGTTAGCAGATTCACCAGCGCCTGGCGTTCTGTCGTATCGGCGCGCAGGCGCGCGGCGTAGGCGCGCGGCAGATGCAGCGCACAGACGGCCATGCGCTTGGTCAGGGCGCCGGCGAGCTTGTGTTGGGTCTGTTGCTCGAAAGCCAGCCCGAAATGCTCGCGCACCAGGGTTTTGAAGGCGTCGAGTTCAAGCGCTTTCATGACCCGACTCGCACCGCGCGATCCAGGAAGGCGCCAAGCTCGGCCAAGGGTACAACCCGATCAATGGCGCCGGCCTCGATCGCCACCCGGTTCATGCCATAGACCACCGAGCTGGCCTCGTCCTGGGCCAGGGTCAGGCCACCCTGGGCGCGGATGCGCGCCATGCCCAGGGCGCCGTCGCTGCTCATGCCGGTCAGAATCAGGCCGATGGCCCGACGGCCGACGGTCTCGGCCACTGAGTTCAGCAGCAGATCACAGTTTGGGTGGTAGATATCCTGCTGGGCGCGCGGACGCAGTTCCAGGCGCCCGTGAGCGCTCAGGGCTAGATTCCGTTCCGAGGGGGCCAGGTAGATCTGTCCAGGGCGCGGCGCTTCGCCGTCCTTGGCCAGTTGCACCGGCAGACGCGAACCCAGCGACAGCCATTGCGCCAGACCGGCACTAAAGCCCTCGGCGATGTGCTGGGCGATGAGCACAGTGGCCGGAAAGTCCGCCGGCAACGCCGAAAGAATGCTGGCTAGTGCTTGGGGACCGCCGGTTGAGGCGACGATGGCCACCAGTCTGGCTGGTTGAGAGGCGGGGAGGCGAAGGGATGCGGGTCGAGGCGGGAGTGATGTCTGGGGTTTTCCTACCTCCAGTGCTTCTGGTGCCGGTGTTCCCGCTGGGCGCTGGGCTCCCAAGGCGCGCCAGCGGGTGGCAACCACCATACCAGCCAACAGGCGCACCTTGGCGATGAAAGCCGAGATCCTGGCGTCGCTGTCGTCAGGTTTGGTGATCACATCGAGCGCGCCGCGGCTAAGTGCCTCGCAGGCGACGGCGGCATCCTCGACGCTGCTGACCACCAAAATAGGCAGTGCCTTGGTGCGCATGATCTCGGCGATGGCATCCAAGCCATGCAGGCCCGGCATTTCCAGATCCATGGTCACCAGGCTTGGGCGCAGCTCAAGCGCCAGTGCAACAGCGCGGCGACCATCGCTGGCCTCGCCAATCACCTCGATATCCGGCTCGCGCTCCAGAATAGTGCGCAACAAAGCGCGCGCGAGCGGGCTGTCGTCGACGATCAGCACCCGGATGCTCATGGGCTCAGCGTGCCCGGGTGTTGCCGCCGCCAGTGTCCTTGCCGGGTTCCGGGCCAGTCGTTGGGCCAGCATCGCCGCGCGCGAACTTGAAGCGCTTGAACAGCGTGCGCAGTGTCGTCGCCATTTGCAGCAGTGAGGCGCTGATTTCCGAAATACGGGTCACCGCGCTCGATGTGTGAGTGCTGGCCTCGGCGATCTCATGCAGAGCCTGCACCACCTGGGCGCTGGCGGTTTTTTGCTGCTGGGTGGACAGGGAGATTTTTTGCGCCGCGCTGCTGGTCTGACCGGCGGCTTGCTCCAACTCATCGAGAATGGCGGCGGTGGATTCGCTACTGGTCATGCCGGCGGCGATAGTGGTGGAGCTTTTCTCCGAGGCCACCACCAGACGGGAGATGGTGTCCTGGATGTCCTGCATCTTCTCTTCAATCTCGCGCGTCGACTCCGACACACTGTCGGCCAGGCGGCGGATTTCGCTCGCCACCACCGAGAAGCGCTTGCCGGCCTCCCCGGCGCTGGAGGCCTCGAGCGCGGCATTGAAGGCGATCAGCTTGGTCTGATCGGCCACCGCGTCGATCAGGTCCATGAAGTTGCCGATTTCCTTCGAGCGGGTGCCCAGCGCCAGGATTTCATCCAGGCTTTTTTGGTTGTCGGCGCGAATCTCGGCCATGCGCGCGAGCAGTTGTTGCATGGCCTGGGTGCCGGCGCGGCTGCTGTCCAGGGTGCGGCTGGCGACATCCACCACGGCTTGGGAATGATCGGCAATCTGGGTGGAGGAGGCCGAGAGTTCTTCCATGGTGGAGGTGATCTCGGCCACCGAGGAGGACATCTCCTCCACGGCGGCGGCGATGGACTGATTGGCCCCCGCGCGCATGTCGCCAGAGCGGGCGATGATGCCGGCAGTGTCGGCCAGACGCTCGGCCGAGTCGGTCAGTTGTTCAGTGTGGTTATCGATGTCGCCCAGCATCTTGGCCAGACTGGCGCGCATGCTGGCCATGGCCGCGAGCAAACTGTCGTGGTCGCGCGCATGGCGCTTGATGGGTGCCTGCAGATCGCCATCGGCAATGGTCTCGACAATGCCGCGCACATAGGCCGGCTCCCCACCAAGTTGAGCGCGCAGCCAGCGGTAGAGCAGAAAGAGCACCAGAATGCCCAGCACCAGGCCCAGGCTGACCAGCACGATAACTTGCCGGTAGGAGGTGCGGCTGTGCTCCCGGGCCTCGGCCACCGCCATGCCGGTACGCGCATCAAGCAGCACGAAGAATTCATCGACCGGCCGCATGATGCGTGCCTTGAAGGCGTGATAGTCCTGATCGTGCATCAGCCGTCGCGCCAGCGCGGGATCGGGCTGGTCGCGCTGACTGAAATCGCCGCTGTCATCGCGGTAGTGGCCTTTCATGGCATTCATGGCCACCATCTCGGTATCGACCAGGGCATCGGAATTGGCCTGGGCTTCGGCCAATTTGGCGAATTCCGCCTCGGTAAAGCCGGCCTGGCGCATCAGCTCGCGCAGGGCGATGGTCTCGTCATCCGGGCGCGGCTGCTGGTCGCCCGCGGCGACAAAATCCCAATAGATGCGCTCGTAATGTTCGGGCCTGGGATGCTCGCCATTGCGAATGGCCAGCACCTCCCAGTATTGGCGCTCGAACCCGGGGTCGCCGGTGACCACATAGGTGCGCGCCATGCGCGTGAGGTCATCCGAGCTTTGGCGCAGCTGATCGGCGAGCAGGTAGGACTGGTAGCGCTGTTCATAGACGCGCGCCAGTTCGGTTTGCGCCTGGCTGGCTGTCCATAGCGCGATCAGTAACAGCAGCACCAAGAGCACACCGGCAACAGCCAAGAGCAGAAACAGGCGTTTAATGGACAGGCTTTGGTTTTTGAACATCAGGTTGCGGTCTCACCCGTGGGCCTGGCGGCGCAGCCAGTCGTTTTCGATGGTGTTGGCGGGGGCCGGGACGGCGTACAGAAAGCCCTGCGCCTGATCACAGCCATGCGCGCGCAAAAAGTCAGCTTGGGCCTGGGTTTCGACGCCCTCGGCCAGGATAGTGAAGTGCAACGCCTTGCCCAGCGCGATGCTGGCTTTCACGATCTCGGCGGCATCGCGGCGTTCGGGCAGGCTGGTCACCAGGCTGCGATCGAGCTTGAGTTTGGCCACCGGCAGGTCGCTCAAATGGCGCAGGGAGGAAAAGCCGGTGCCAAAGTCATCGACGGCGAAGCGAACGCCGAGGGCCGCGAGTTCACGCAGCTTCTGTTGCGCCTGTGCGTCGGCTTGGGTAAGCAGGCTTTCGGTCAGCTCCAGGGTCAAGCACTCGGGAGCGACACCGGTGCTCTCGAAGATGCCTGTGGT
Organism: Thiorhodovibrio winogradskyi; assembly: GCF_036208045.1. Lineage (NCBI taxonomy): Bacteria > Pseudomonadati > Pseudomonadota > Gammaproteobacteria > Chromatiales > Chromatiaceae > Thiorhodovibrio > Thiorhodovibrio winogradskyi. Next base: position 770,201 of record NZ_CP121472.1, read on the forward strand.
ATCGGCGACAAAATCCGGGTGGCCGAGCTGGCTCGCGCACAAATTAACGGCAATCTGACTGAAGTCCAGACCAGCATCCCGCCAGGCGCGTGCCTGCTCGCAGGCCGCCAGGATGCCGGCGTTGGCCAGATCGCGCAGCAGACCGCGCTTGTCCGCCACGGCAAAAAACGCCTCGGGCTTTAGCAGGCCGCGGCTTGGGTGCTCCCAGCGCATCAGTGCTTCCAGTCCGACCAAGGCCGTGTCGGCCAGGTTGAACTGTGGCTGGTAATGGAAGTGGATGCGCCGCTGTTGCAAGGCCAACGATAGCGCACTGACAATGTCCATTTCCTGTTGCAAGTGCTTGGCCAGTTCGCTTTCAAAAAAGGCCAGGGTACCGCGCCCGGCGGCCTTGGCCCGGTACAGGGCGGCGTCGGCGCGGCCAATTATTTCATCAACATCGCATTCATCACGGCTGGCGATCAGGATGCCGATGCTGGTATTAATGCGCAGCCGGTGCGGCTCGATCTGAAACTCCTGGTTCAGGGCATCGATGATCTTGAGTGCCAGGCGCGAGGCGTCATCGCGTGTCTGGATATTCTCCTGCAAGAGTGCGAATTCATCGCCGCCGAGACGGGCCAGGGTATCGCTGGCGCGCAACAGTTGGGTGATGCGCTTGCCAACCGCGCACAAGAGTCGATCGCCCACCGGATGGCCGAGGGTGTCGTTGACATCCTTGAAGTGATCGAGATCGAGCATGTGCAGCGCGAACGGACGGCCCTGGCGGAGAAAAGTGGCATGGGCATGGCTCAGGGTTTCGCGAAACAGTGCCCGGTTGGGCAGACCGGTCAGGGAATCGTGGAACGCCAAATGCTTGATCTCACGCTCGGCGCGACGCCGCTCGCTGATGTCATGAAAGGTCACCACGGCACCGGCGATCTGCCCGGCTCTATAGGTGGGCGTGGCCCAGTACTCGACCGGAAAGGCGCTGCCGTCCCGGCGCCAGAACACCTCGTCACTTACATGCTGCTGGTGCGCCGCGCGTGCCGCGCGCAGGATGCGGCATTCAGAGCGTGGTAGCGGTGTGCCATCGGCTGTAGCGTAGTGAAACAGCCTGTGTGGATCCTGACCAATCAATTCATCGGTGGTGAGAGCGTCGCCGGATCCGCCAAGCAGGCGCGCGGCCGATGGATTGGCAAAGCTGATGCGCCCGTCGAGGTCGATACCGAAGATACCCTCGACCGTGGAGTTCAGCAGCAGTTGGGCGCGTTCCTCGGCCGCGCGTCGGGCGGTGGCGTCCTGCTGGTGCTCAATGACGATGCTCGCCAGTTCAGCCGCGGAGGCGATGAGCCGCAGGTCGGCTTGCTCGGGCGCGCGCGCGTCCCGCAGGTAAATGGCAAAGGTGCCGAGCACCTGACCATCGCGCCCGCGTATGGGTTCCGACCAGCAGGCGAGCAACCCCAGCGGCAGGACCAGATCGCGATAGCCTTCCCACTTGGGGTCGCTGCGCAGGTCGCTGGCGATGGTGCGTTCGCCGGTATAGGCGGCGTGACCGCAGGAGCCAACATTGGGGCCGATGCGCACGCCCTCGACAGCCTGCAGGTAACTTGGCGGCAACCGGCTGCTGATGGCCGAATGCAACTGACCGCGTTCGGCATCCAGCAGATGGATGGAGATCCAGGCATCGCGCATGATGTCCTGACTGTAATCGACAATGGCCCGCAACATTTCCTCGAGCGGGGCGCCACGGGCGAGTCGCTCGAGCACGGCATTGCGCCCGTCGAGCAACCGCTGCGATAAGCGAAAGGCGGTGATATCGTAGGAAATGCTGACGAAACCAATGACCGCGCCCTTGTCATCGCGCAGGTAGTTCCAGTCGACCTGCACCTCGATCCAGCGCCCGTCCCCGGTGCGGTTGTGGTTGGTATAGGTGAAGGGTTCGGGCTGCTCGGCGACAAAATGGGCCAGATCCCGGTGCAACCGCTCGGCCTCCTCGGCCGGCAGCAGATCCGCGACCTCCATCTGGGTCAGGCGCTCGTGGCTATAGCCCAGCATCCGGCAGGCGGCCGGGTTGGCGTAGCGGAAGCGACCCCGGGTATCAAGCTCCATGATGGCCACGCGATTGACTTCCACCAGGGTGCGAAAGCGCTGGTCGCTGTCGCGGTGCGAGGCGGGGAGCGTATGAGAGGCTGAACCAGACATTACTGCTGGGGGGGGAGGTTCGCGCGGCCAGCGCAGGAGCAGATCGGCAAGATGGGTGACCAAGGCTGCCGCGAGGGGCAGGGCGATCAGCGGCCAGCTCGCCCCGACCAGCGCGGCGCGCACCGCGAGCAGCAGCAGGAAACCCGAGGCGAGCAGGGGTAGTAGGGGTTTTAGCCCTGGCCCGCGTCCCGTGGCGCGGCGCAGGAACCACAGCAGCACAGCCTCCGCCAGCACCATGATCAGGATGGGGTCAATGATCCGGCCGCTGGTGAAAAGACTGTCCATGTTGTCTCTTTGTTGCTGACGGGCGCGCGAGTGCCCTTTCCTGTCAGATGTCGAGTGCCTTGGCCTTGGCGCCTAAGCGGGGCGGGCTATTTCCAGGGTTTGGTCATCCCCAAGAGATGCGCCGTGTCTTTTAAGAAAATGCGCAGGTGGGCTGCTGGTTTGGCGCGCACCAGACGTTTGTGCATGTAGGCTTCCCAAGTCAGGTGCTGAATATCGGGATCATCGCACAGACTGACGAAGCGCTCACGGCGTTTATCGGTCTTGTACCAGAATCGCTGCATGATGCCAAGAATCCAGAACACTCGTCCGTGGGCTTTCATGAAGCGCTTGCGGGCACTGGCCAAGGCTTTGGCATCGCCGGTGATCAGGAATTGCTCGACGGCGTCCGCCGCCAGACGCCCGCCGGTCAGGGCGTAGTAAATCCCCTCACCCGAGGCGGGAGCGACCACGCCGGCGGCGTCGCCCGCCAGCACCAGATCGCGGTCGTTGTCCCATTTCTTGAGCGGATGTAGCGGAATGGGGGCACCCTCGCAGCGCAGGGTCTCGCAGTCGGCAAGCCCGGCGGCCTTGCGCAGATCGGCCGTGGCCTGCTTGAGCGAGAAGCCTTTTTGCTCGGTGCCGACGCCCACGCTGGTGGTCTCGCCATGAGGGAAGATCCAGCCATAAAAATCCGGCGAGATTTTGCCCTGGTAATAAACATCGCAGCGGGTCGGGTCGAAGTCGGCGTGGTCTGTGCTCGATTGACCAGCTGTTTGACCGGCCGTTTGACTGGATGAAGGCGAGCGAATGATTTCGTGATAAGCCGCGACATGGGGCAGTTCCTTGGCGCCGGGCACGCAGTCTTTCGCTACCTTGGACATGGCCCCGTCGGCGCCGATGATGGCGCGCGCGCGCACCTGCTCCAATGCCGGCTTGGTGTCTGTTTTGGCGCCTGATTGGGCGTCCGCCGGTTTTCGCTCGGGCTCGGGCTGGAAGTGGACGATGGAGGTGCCGTCGCTGTCCTGGCTGATGTGCTTGTAGCTGCCGTCGCGCCGGGTGGCGCCGGCGGCGGCGGCGCGCTCGCGCAGCCATTCATCGAAGGGGCCGCGATCCACCATGCCGACATAGCCGCCGTTGATGGGCATGTCGACATGCCGCTCGCTCGGCGCCACCATGCGCGCGGAGTGAATCTTGGCGCACAGCTGTTCCTCGGGGATCTCGAATTCGGTGATGGCGATGGGCGGGATGGCGCCACCACAGGGCTTGATGCGGCCAGGCCGGTCAAGCAGCAGCACGGAACGCCCGCGGCGGGCAAGATCGGTCGCCGCGGTGGCGCCAGCAGGGCCGCCGCCGATGACGACGACATCGTAGGTTTGGATCTCGGACATGTGAATGACCAGCGATTGAGTGGGTGGAGATGAGCGTGGCTTGATTGATCGTGGCCGGTTTAGACCAGCGCGCGCGCCGCGAAGGCGCTGATCATCATGCCGCTGACATAGAGGGTCACGCCGAAAGCGCTAAGCCAGGTGGCGCGCTCGATGGGAGCCTTGAGGAAGCGCACCATCATGGCGGCCTGGATGGCCACCAGCAGGCTCACCGCCAGACCATGCCAGGATTGGCCCCAGCCATAGAGCAGGGCAACGACCAGCGCTTGCGGGACGAGCATGACCAGGCAGGCGAGAAAGGCGGCGCGGTCGGGGCCAAGCTGCACTGGCAGGGAGCGCACGCCGAGCTGTTTGTCGCCCTCGATGGCTTTGAAGTCGTTCAGCGTCATGATGCCATGGGCGCCGACGCTGTAGAGAAAGGCCAGGGTGAGGCTACGCCAGTCCGGCATCATGCCGCCAAGCATGACGGCGGTGCCGGTGACCCAGGCCAGTCCCTCGTAAGAGAAGCCGACGGCGGCATTGCCCCACCAGCCGTTTTGTTTAAGGCGCGCGGGTGGGGCGCTGTAGGCCCAGGCTAGCGCGATACCAAGCAGGGTGGCGATGATCACCCAGGTACCAAGCCACAGCGACCACAGCAAGGACATGAGCGACCAGATGATGGCGATATAGAGCCCCCAGCGCCCAGGGATGCGCCCGGAGGGGATCGGCCGGTTGGGCTCGTTGATGGCATCGACGTGACGATCGAACCAATCATTCACCGCCTGGCTGGTCGCGCACAGCAGCGGTCCAGCCAGAATGACGCCGGCGATCAGCACCAGGATGTTGGCCAGAATGGGCTGACCGGAGGACACCACGCCACAGGTAAAGGCCCACATGGGCGGGAACCAGGTGATGGGGTGCATGAATTCCAGCACATCGGCCGGTTTGATGCGGTGCGGGACAGCCTTGCTCGTGCTCTCGGTCATCGGGTGATCTCGGTCATTGACGAATGCTCTAGTTCTTTATAGGGGAATTTGGCCAGAGGGGATCTCCGGAGGGAGTCTGGGGGGAGTCTGGGGGCGAATGAATTCGCCCCTACTTCGATTCTTGTTCGCTACCAGGCTCCACCCCGGAGTCGCTCCCTGATTCGCTCCCTGATTCGTTGCCTGATTCGCTTAGGCCATAACGCCTGAGTTTGACGTACAGGCTCTGGCGGCTCAAGCCGAGCAGTTCGGCGGCGGAGGCGCGGTTGTCGCCGGTTAGCTCAAGCGCCGCCTCGATACACAGGCGCTCGATCATGTCGGTGGACTCGCGCACCACCTCTTTGAGCGGAACCCGTCCGACCAATTCGGTCAGCTGCTCGACCGAGCGCGGCAGGGCACGCCCGGGTCCGGAACTGGCTGACACTCGGCGGTCGACATTGCGGATGATAAAACCAAAACTGGATTGGTCGGCATTTTGCACCGCCACCGCGGAAATCTCGACCTCGGTTGAGCTGCCATAGTCACTGCGCACTGTCGTGGCGAACAGGCGCACCGCACCGTGCTGGCGCAGGTTGGCGATGAGAACATTCAGGTCCACGCCAGGGCGTCCGAGCCAGCGGTCAAGCGATTCGCCGCGCGCCTGCTCCTCGGTTGAGAGTTGGGCGAGCTCCAAAAAGGCATTGTTGGCGCTTAAAATGCGCCCGTCCTGGCGGGTGATGACCACGCCGTCCGGGGCTTTTTCCAACATTTTAAAGATGCGCGAGCGTGGCTCGCCGATCATGCTGCTATTGGTGTTGGTCTCGACCGGTGTCAGGCGCACCAACAGCAAGGTGGCGTTTTCCTGGCGGACCGGGGCGGCCGAGACCAGAAATTCGGTCTCGGGCTCGCGCAGGCGGGCGCGCACGTCGTTGCCGCGCCCGGCCGAGCGCACGCCGGCGAGCAGGGATTTGATCGCCTCGGTTCCGGCAGTGTCGAAGCCTTCGGGGAAAGGGCGACCGACCAGTTTGCGGGAATCGGTCGCGAGCAGCAGGCTGGCCGCCGGGTTGGCCTCGACAATCTTGCCATTGACCGGATCGACGATCAGGATCGCCTCGGACATGGAGCGAAACAGCAGCCGGTAGCGGGTTTCAAGCTGGCGCAGACGCCAGTAGTCACGCTCCAACGACTGCTGGGCATCGACCAGGCGCTGCTGCAGCGCGGCGATGCCCTGCTGGCTGCGACCGACGGCGACGATGCGATGGCGGTCGCCGAGACTGGCCGCGCAATAACGCACGGGAAGTTCGTCGCCGCTGATAGCCAAGTGTTCGACTTGTTCCCAATGCGGTGGTTGCTCCTCGGCGCGGGCGTGTTCAAGTAGTTGCTCGACTCTGGTGCGACTGTCGTTGGTGACCGTGTCAGCCCAGTTTAGGCCAATCCAGTCGCCGATCTGGTTGGAGAGTTCGTCGTTGCCAAAAGCAAGATCGAGAATCCGCCCCTCGCTGTCGATGATAAGCGCAATATCGGATGCCGCGGCGATCAACTCTGCCGCGGCATCCGTGCCCAACTCTCCCAGGGCCGATTCCGGTGCGTCGAACAATTTCACCAGTCCGCCAGAATGTCAGGCACGCCTCGCCCTTGCCGGCCTGAGTGGCCGGTGGGGGTGATCGCCTTGTGATGAATGCGCATGGCGCCCTTGCTGCGACATTGAGCTATTCCGAATGATCTCCGAATGATCCGTGGTCCGCGCCGGTTGCAGCTGAGGCGAGAACCAGTAAGAGGAGACTCCTTGCACCCTCGCGTGCCTGGCTGCCGGCTGGCAATTCGAGGCGTTAGACCCGGCGGACAACAAGCGAAGGTCAGTGATGACGCGCTGGCGGTTGGTGCTGCCTCAGCCGACGATGGCACGCGTCGCCATGCCAGGGATTATCGCGTGAATTAGTAAAACCCGACAGAATCAATGTCAAGTCCAGTTTACGTTAAGTATAGTTGACATAGGCGGGGGAGGGGCTTAATTTTTTCGCCCGGAGCGCGGATCAAGGTGCCTCGCCTTGATACCTCTGGTAAAGTAATGGGCCGTTTCGCCATCTCCGCGTTTTTCTGTCGGACATTTGGTGGCGGAAGTGTCAGGCGATATTGCGGGATAAAGCGCTTCAGGCGGGCAATGGGTAAGCATTCAAGCTCCCGTCCACTGCGAGCAGTCCACCTGATAACCTGCCGCCGAGCGCCCCTTAACCCACGGCCTCCTGCGTTTAGAAAAAAAACACCATGCCAAGGTCTATTCCACCTCTTTATACCCCCGAAGAACGCCGCCGGCGCGATCAGTCACCCTGGACCCTGGTGCAGGGCATTCTCGCGCCGCTGCAATTTCTGGTGTTCTTGGTCAGTCTGGTGCTGGTGCTGCGCTATTTGGCCACCGGCAATGGTGAGTTGGCCGCTACCTGGTCGATTGTGATCAAAACGCTCCTTCTTTACACAATAATGATCACCGGCTCAATCTGGGAGAAGGTGGTGTTTGGCAAGTATCTGTTCGCTCGTGCCTTTTTTTGGGAAGATGTGTTTAGCATGCTAGTCTTGGCGCTGCATACCGCCTATTTGGCGGCACTCTTGACTGGCTGGCTGGATACGCGTGGACAGATGTGGTTGGCGCTGGCCGCCTATGCGACCTATGTCGTCAATGCGACCCAGTTCCTGCTCAAGCTGCGCGCGGCGCGCCTGTCGAGTGAAGCGGCGGTCGAGGGGGGCGCGGCATGACGGATATTCCATCCGCCAGCTCCACCGCTGGATTCAGTTCCTCACCCAATGTCTTGGCCGGCTCCTCCTTGGCCGTCCGCCACGAGCGCGGTGAGCGTCAGGCTTTCTGCGGGCTGTCCGGCATCGTCTGGCTGCACCGCAAAATGCAAGACAGTTTTTTTCTGGTCGTCGGCTCGCGTACCTGCGCTCACATGATGCAGTCCGCCGCCGGGGTGATGATCTTTGCCGAGCCGCGTTTTGGCACCGCCCTGCTGCAGGATCGTGACCTCGCCGGCCTGGCCGACGCCAACGATGAACTCGACCGGGTGGTGCGAGAGCTCCTTGCGCGCCGTCCGGATATCGGCACCCTGTTCCTGGTCGCTACCTGCCCGTCCGAGGTCATCAAGCTCGATCTTGACACCGCCGCTGCCCGTTTGCAGCAGGCGCATGGCGGCCGAGTGCGCATTCTGGCGTACAGTGGCAGCGGGCTGGATACCAGCTTTACCCAGGGCGAGGACAGCTGCCTGCGTGCCCTGGTGCCGCACTTGCCGGAGCTGCCGGCCATGCAACGCTCATTGCTGGTGGTGGGCTCGCTGGCCGATGTGGTGGAGGATCAATTCCAGCGGCTGTTCGACAAGCTCGGCATCGGGCCGGTGCATTTTCTGCCGCCCAGGCGCGCGGCCGATTTACCACCGGTGGGCCCGGGTACCTTCCTGATCGCGGCCCAACCCTTCGTTGGCGAGACCATGGATGCCCTGCGCGAGCGCGGTTCCCAGCTCATCACCGCGCCCTTCCCGTTCGGGATCGAGGGGACCCGCGCCTGGTTGCTGGCGATTGCCGCGGCCTGGGGCATCTCGACCCAACAGGTCGATGAGGTCATAGCGGCACCGGCGGCGCGCGCCAAGACCGCCCTGGCGCGCTATCGCGAACAGCTTGGCGGCAAGCGCGTGAGCTTCCTGCCCGATTCCCAACTTGAGATTCCACTGGGACGTTTTCTCGCGCGCGAGTGCGGCATGCAACTCGGCGAACTTGGCGTGCCCTATCTGGATCGCCGACTGATGGAGCCCGAACTGGCCCTGTTGCCGAAAGACACCCAGCTGACCGAGGGTCAGGACCTTGAGCCCCAACTCGAGCGCCTGCGCGCCGAACGCCCGGATATCACCGTCTGCGGTCTCGGGCTGGCCAATCCGCTCGAAGCCGAGGGACTGACCACGAAATGGGCCATTGAGCTGGTCTTCACGCCCATCCAGGGCTTCGACCAGGCCGCCGATCTGGCCGAGCTGTTCGCGCGACCGCTCAATCGGCGCCAGCGGCTAGGGTTTTAGGAGAGCAGGCAACATGGAACTGACCGTCTGGACTTACGAAGGCCCGCCGCACATTGGCGCCATGCGCATCGCCGCTTCCATGGACGCGGTGCATCTGGTGCTGCACGCGCCCCTGGGCGACAGCTACGCCGATCTGCTTTTCACCATGATCGCGCGCTCGGCGGCGCGCCCGCCGGTCAGCTACACCAGCTTTCAGGCGCGTGATCTCGGTGGCGATACCGCGCAACTGGTCAAAACACGTCTGGCCGAGACGGTCGCGCGCTTCAAGCCCCAAGCGCTGCTGGTGGGCGAGGCCTGCACGGCGGAACTCCTGCAGGATCAGCCCGGCGCCCTAGCGCTCGGCATGGGGTTCGACATTCCCGTCATCCCGCTGGAGTTGCCGGCCTTCACGCGCAAGGAGTCCTGGGGCGCGAGCGAGACCTTTCATCAGCTGGTGCGCGCGCTCCTGTCTGGTCGCCCGATGCCCGAGGGCGCTGGCGACCCCGCTGGTCGCGCCCAGGCAGAGGGGCGCCGGCCGCGCGCCAATCTGCTCGGACCCAGCGCGCTCGGCTTCCGCTGTCGCGACGATGTGGCCGAGGTGACCAAGCTGCTCGATAGCCTTGGCGTCGATGTGCATCTGGTCGCGCCGGCCGGGGCGACGCCGGCCGATCTGACAGGTATGCTCGCGGCCGATTTCAATATTTGCCTCTATCCGGAGATCGCGCACAGCACCTGCGTCTGGCTGGAGCGCATGTTCAAGCAGCCCTGGGTGCGCACCGTTCCCATCGGGGTTGGCGCCACCCGCGACTTTCTGTTGGAAGTGGCGCGACTCACTGGCCTCGATCCCGAGCCCGCGCTGGCGCGTGCCCGTACCCGCTTGCCCTGGTTCTCGCGCTCGGTGGACTCCACCTATTTGACCGGCAAGCGGGTGTTTATCTTCGGTGACGCCACCCATGTGATGGCCGCCGTGCGCGTCGCGCGCGAGGAACTCGGCTTCGATGTGGTTGGGTTTGGCAGCTACAGCCGCGAATTTGCCCGCGAACTGCGCGCGCTGGGCGAGGACATCGGTGTCGAGGCGCTGATCACCGATGACTATCTGGCGGTCGAGGCACGGGTGGCCGAGCTGCACCCCGAGCTGGTGCTGGGCACCCAGATGGAGCGCCACATCGCCAAGCGCATCGGCATTCCCTGCGCGGTGATTTCCTCACCCGTGCATGTGCAGGACTTTCCCGCCCGCTATGCGCCCCAGATGGGTTTTGAAGGCGCCAATGTCATTTTCGATACCTGGGTGCATCCGCTGATGATGGGGCTCGAAGAGCACCTGATCACCATGTTTCGCGAGGATAGCGAGTTCGATGATGGCGAGGTGCCGGAGCGCCCGTCTCAACCAGCGCAAGCCACGGCGCCAGTGCTGGCTGACGCCGGAGAACCCAACCCCAGGCCAGCGGAAGCCGGTGCGCCGGCCCCCGGCGAATCCGCCGATGCAACCGAGGTCCGCTGGGAGTCCGATGCCGAGAAGGAGTTGCGCAAGATTCCTTTTTTCGTGCGCGGCAAGGCCAGGCGCAACACCGAGAACTTTGCCCGCGAGCGCGGCCTGAGTCTGATCAGCGTCGATACCCTGTACGACGCGAAAGCCCATTTCGGCCGCTGACCTCACCAACCACTGACGACCAATCATTGACCACCGATTACCCCCATGGCCACAAACAAACCCACGCTTGACGATTTCAAACAGGTCGGCATGCAGTTGTTGCTGCGGTTCCTGCCTTTCGCGGACGCGGCCACCGACGATCTGCCCCTGCCACGACTGCTGCGGCTGTCGCTGTTCCAGATCTCGGTGGGTGCCGCCATCGTGCTGCTCAATGGCACCCTGAACCGTGTGATGGTGGTGGAGCTTGGCATGCCGGTGTGGCTGGTGTCCCTGATGGTCGCCCTGCCGCTGGTATTCGCCCCCCTGCGCGCGCTCATCGGACACAGGTCTGACTATCACCACTCCGCCTTCGGGTTGCGCCGGGTACCCTACATCTGGTGGGGCACCCTGTTGCAATTCGGCGGCTTTACCTTCATGCCCTTCGCGCTGCTGCTGATGTCCGCCGAGGGCAACCAGATGGCGGTGGTGGGTTATATCGCCGCGGCCATCGCTTTCCTGATGGTGGGCGCCGGGCTGCATACCACTCAGACCGCCGGTCTGGCCCTGGCCACCGACCTGGCACCCAAGGAGGCCCGGCCGCGTGTGGTGGCGCTGCTTTATGTCACCCTGCTGCTTGGCATGCTGGTCAGCGCGGTGCTCTACGGGCTGTTTTTGCGCGATTTCACCCAGGTGAAGCTGATTCAGGTGATTCAGGCCACCGCCGCCGCGACCATTGTGCTCAATATCGTCGCGCTCTGGCGTCAGGAGGCGGTTGATCGCAAGCGCGCCGCCAACCCGGTGCGCGCGCCCAAGTTCTCCGCCACCTGGAAAGCCTTCGTCGAGGATCGCTATGCCGCGCGCCTGCTGATTGCCGTCGGACTCGGCACGGCCGCCTTCAGCATGCAGGACATTCTGCTTGAGCCCTATGGCGGCGAGGTGTTGGGCCTGAGTGTGTCTCAGACCACCCTGCTGACCGCCATCTGGGCCGGTGGCACCCTGATTGCCTTCTCACTGGCCGGCTGGTTGCTGACCAAGGGCGGCAACCCCAACCGCATGGCCGCCATTGGCGCGGCCTTGGGACTCTTTGCCTTCGCCGCCGTGATCGCTGCTGGCGTGCTGAGCCTGCCCTGGCTGTTCCGCGGCGGCGCCGGTCTAATCGGTTTTGGCGGGGGTCTGTTCGCGGTGGGGACCCTCACCGCCGCCATGGGGCTCGCGCAAGGTGGCCACACCGGTCTGGCACTCGGCGCCTGGGGCGCGGTGCAGGCCACGGCCCAGGGCGGTGCTATTTTCCTTGGCGGCGCCATTCGCGATCTCGTCAGTCTGATGGTCGACAAAGGTTGGATTGGCAGCGAGATGTCCGGTCCGGCCTTCAGCTATGGCGTGGTCTATTACCTGGAGATCATTCTGCTGCTCGCCACCCTGGTGGTGGTCTTCCCGCTGATGCGGAAAAAGAACCAGCCGGATCTGGACGCACCCAAGAAGTTCGGCATTTCCGAGATGCTCTAGGCGGACTCTTTGTCAAGGGCGGCGATCAAGACATCAGCCTTGATGTGAAAGCCCCGGGCGTTCTGGTGGTTGGTGGCGGCATCGCCGGACTCTGCGCGGCCATCAGTGCTCGGCGCGCTGGTGCGCGGGTGCTCTTGGTCGAGAGCGCGCCGCGCTGGCGGCGTGGCGGTAACAGTCGGCACGCACGCAATTTTCGCTTTTGCCATGATCGCCCGAGTGCGCTGGTGGCCGGGAGTTATCCGGCCGACGTCTTCGCCGATGATCTTGCGCGCGCGACCGCTGGTGGCGCGGATGCGGCCCTCTCGCGCTTGTTGATCGAGCGTTCGCGCGCGGCCCCGCAATGGTTGCGCGATGCCGGTGTGGCGCTGCAAGCGCTCGGCAGGGGACGCTTGCCGGTTTCATCCAAGACGGCCTTCCTGCTCGGTGGCGGCCAGGCGATGGTGAATGCGCTCTATGCTTGTGCCGAAGGGCTGGGGGTGGAGATTCGCTACGGGTGCGCGGCGGGTCAAGCGCGCTTGAGCGGCAACCGGCTGGTGGGCATTGATCTGCGTTCGGCCTGTCAAGCCACTCATCCGGGTCAGCAACTGGCTGAGACGGTGGCGCCCGATGCCGTGGTGCTCGCCTGCGGCGGTGCCCAGGGGAATGCGCACTGGCTGCGCCAGCATTGCGGCGAGCGGGTGGAAGGCTTCATCAATCGCGGGACGCCCGATGCGCGCGGAGATATCCTCATCGAACTGCTGGCGGCCGGCGCCCAAGCGGTGGGTGATCCGGGGCGGCTTTACCTGGTCGCGGTGGACGCGCGCTCGCCGGCGGAGGATGGCGGCATTGTCACCCGCATTCGCGGGATGCCACTGGGATTGGTGGTGGATCGCGAGGGCCGGCGCCGGCATGACGAGGGCGCCGATCAGGGCTCGACCCGCTATGCCCTCTGGGGCCAGCGGCTGGCGGACTATCCTGGTCAGATCGGCTATTTGCTGCTGGATGCCAAGGGGCTGAATGCCGCCCCCGCGGCGCTCTATCCGCCGCTGATCGCCCCGGACGTGCAAGGGCTGGCGCGGCAAACCGGGATTAATGCCGACGCGCTCGAATCCACCTGGCTGGCCTACAATGCGGCCATGCGTGCTTGCCCCTCCCTCCATTCGCCGCCGCTCGACCCGCCCCGGACAGGGCCAGCGGCCGTGCTTGAGACGCCCCCCTTTGCCGCTTATCCAATGCGCCCTGGACTGACCTTTAGCTACCATGGCCTGGCGGTCGATGCCCGAGCGCGGGTGCGGCTGGCCAGCGGTGAGCCCATCGGCAATCTGTTCGCGGCCGGCACCCTGATGGCGCCCAATCTCTGTCCTCAAGGCTATCTGTCCGGGCTGATGCTGACCATCGGTCTGGTGTTTGGCTGCCTCGCCGGCGAGGAGGCCGCGCATGTTGCCCGTGCCTGACCCGCTTCCGACCGACCCAAGGGCAGTGACCGAGGAGGCCCGGCGGATGCTCGCGATCTGCAATATCTGCGGCTATTGCAACGGCTTCTGCCCGGTGTTCGACGCCGCGCGCGAGCGCCCAGCCTTGCGCGCGGGCGACCTGGCCTATCTGGCCCATCTCTGCCATGCCTGCCGCAATTGCCTGGATGCTTGCCAGTACGCGCCGCCGCACGCATTTGGCGTGAATGTGCCGCGCACCCTGGAGCGGCTGCGTTGGCGGAATTATGCCGACTTCGCCTGGCCCAGGGCACTGGCTGCCCTGTTCCGCGCCCGTGTCGGTGCGCGGCGGCCCGGGGTGGGTCCGACGCCTTTTTTGCTGCCCCTTCTGCCGCCAGCCCTGGCCATGCTGCTGCCGATGCTGCTAGGTCTCTGGTGGTTGCCCTGGTCGCGGCTTATGCAAGGGGCGCTGGCTCCAGGGGATTTTTATCGTATTCTGCCGTTTTCGGTCATGGTCGGGCTGGGCCTGCTGACGCTCGGCTGGGCACTCCTGTCCATGGGCATCAGCCTGATCAACTTCTGGCGCGCAATCAGCCTCGGGCGTCCGCCGGCGCGCTTGACTTGGTCCGGTCTGCGCGCGGCTCTATGGGACATCGCCAGCCTGCGGCATCTTGACGGCGGCGGTCCGGGTTGCACCGACTCCCATACTCCGCTGGCGCCCATGCGCCGCTGGCTGCACCAACTGCTGGTGCTCGGCTTCCTCTTGTGTCTGGCCGCCACTCTGGTGGCCGCCGTCTGGCACCATGGTTTGGGGCGGGCCGCGCCCTATGCGGCAGCGAGTCTGCCGGTGGTGCTTGGCCTGCTCGGCGGGCTGCTGATGCTGCCGGCCGGACTGGGCCTTTGGTGGCTCAGGCGTCGGACCAACCCGCTGACATTGGCGCCGGAAATGCAAGGGGGCGAGACCTCGGCGACCCTGTGGCTGCTGGCCGTGGTGCTGAGCGGTCTGGCGCTCTTGGCTGGACGCGCCACCCCCGCCATGGGGCTCCTGTTACTGGCTCATCTGGGCGCGGTTTATGGGTTTTTTCTGCTGTTGCCGGCGAGCAAATTCGTCCATGCCGGTTATCGGCTGCTGGCTGTGTCGCGGTTGCGACTGGAGCCAAAGGCCTTGGCCAGGACTGACCCGACCTAACCTGATCTGATCTGATCTGATCTGATCTGATCTGACATGACCTGCCCGAGCTTCGGGCACAGGCTTTCCCGGCGATGACTGACCATGATTCGCTTCAGAACAGGTTTTTTGGAGAGCTATCTGGTATGAAAACCAAGAAGGTGTTGATTCTCGGTGGTGTCACCGAAGGTTACATCCTCGCCGAGGCGCTGGCCGATCAGGAGGGCTTTCATCCGATCAGCTCACTGGCTGGGCGCACCCAGCATCCGCGCCCGCCGGTGGGAGAAACCCGCATCGGCGGTTTTGGTGGTGTGGAGGGCCTGCGCGCCTTTCTGCTCGAAGGTGCCATCGATGCCGTGGTGGATGCCACCCATCCTTTCGCCGACACCATGGGCCAGCACGCGGCCCTGGCCTGTGATCAGGCGCAAGTGCCGCTGCTGCGTCTGGAGCGACCCGCCTGGGAGGCCAAGCCCGGTGATCGTTGGTATCCGGTGGCGGATTGGGAGCAGGCGGTGGCGCTATTACAAACCCAGGGCGCGCGCCGGGTGTTGCTGGCACTGGGCGCGCGCGAGCTGGCACCCTTCAGCGCGTTGGATGATATTTGGTTTCTAGCGCGCACGGTGACCCGCCCCGATCCCATGCCGCCCTTCGCCGCGGCCGAGTTGCTGGTTGCGCGCGGTCCTTTTTCCCTGGAACAGGAGCTTGACCTGCTGCGCGGGCATGCAATAGACACCATCGTCTGCCGCAACAGCGGCGGCGAGGGCGCCGCCGCCAAGCTGACGGCGGCGCGCGAGCTGGGAATCGCGGTCATCATGCGCGAGCGGCCGCCGCGCCCGAAGGTCCCCGTGGTGGCGAGCGTAGAGTCCGTGCTTGATTGGCTCGCGCGTGACGCCTGATTCAGCGCATCCATTCACCGAGACACCCCGGGATTCACTCCCCGCTCCAGCGCGGTGTATAGAACCACTTGCCACCTGAGGCGCGAGCGATGACGCAGCTGCGTGAGGAACCAATGATCAGCACGGTGCGCATATCAACGGCGTCCGGGTCGAGCATGGCCAGGGTCAGCACCTGGGTGCGCTCGGCGGCGCGGCCGACGTCATGGCCGAGGGCGACTGGGGTGGTCGGAGATTTCAGCGCGCGCAGGATCTCCAGTGCTTGTCCCAGGCTGTCAGGACGCGCGCGTGAGCGCGGGTTGTACAGGGCGATGACCAGGTCCGCCTCGGCGGCCAGGCGCAGGCGCCGTTCAATCAAGCTCCAGGGTTTGAGATTGTCGGACAGCGACAGCACGCAGAAATCATGGCCCAGGGGCGCGCCGACCCGCGCGGCCAGGGCCTGAGCCGCTGAGATGCCGGGCAGAATCTTGAGCGCGACCTTTTGCCAGGCCGGGTTCCAGGGTGAGTCTGTCGCTGGCTCTGGCTCTGGCTCTGGCTCGCACTCGGACTGCGGACCGCGGTCGAGCACTTCAAGCACCGCGCTGGCCATGGCAAAAATACCCGGGTCGCCGGAAGACAGCAGCACCACCCGACGGCCGCTGGCGGCGAGATCAAGCGCGGCGCGGGCGCGGTCCAGTTCCTGGCGGTTGTCGGAGGGGCGCACGCGCTGATCGGGGCGGAAGGGCCCGGCCAGGCGCAGATAGGTCTCGTAGCCGAGAATGTCCTCGGCCTGGTCGATGGCCGCGCGTGCCTCGGGTGTCAGCCATTCTGGCGCGCCGGGCCCCAGACCCACCACCGCTAGGTGACCGCCGCGCGTGCCGGCATATTGAGGCGGGCCCGAGGGCTCTGGTGCAACGGGGTCCAGGGGGGCGCGGGAGTCGAAGGGCGGGTGCGTCGCGCGATACTCTGCTCCATCATCTTTCAGGTCAGCTTCCGTGATCGGAGGCTCGTCGACAGAGTCTGGAAGCTGTTCCTCCGGGCTGGTCACCGGAACCAGTGCCGCGCCGGATGCGATGGCCGGCCAGGTCTCGCCCGGAATCAGAATCATGGCGAAATAGGGCACGCTCGCGGGCTCGATCCGCGGCAGCGCGCGGATGCGTTCCTCGCCCATGGTGGCGCGCTCGACATAGCGCGCCCGATCCAGCAGGCCAAGCTCGGTGATTACCCGGCGCACCTTGGCGAAATTGGTGCCGAGCTTCATCACCGCCGCCGCCTCGCAGCCGCTTAGGCGCTGGCGCAGCTCGGCTTCGGGCAAGGTGCCCGAGAGAACCAGCAGGCTTTGGTCGCGGTAGACCAGAGGCGTGCGCAGCGCGGAGGCGCTGGCCACGACCGAGCAGACGCCGGCGACGACCTCGGTTGGGAAGCGCCCGACCAGACGATCATGCAGGTACATGAAGGAGCCGTAGAAGAAGGGATCGCCCTCGCACAGCACCGCGACATCGATGCCAGCGGCCAACTGCTCGGCGAGCCGTTCAGCGCTCTGGTCGTAGAAGGCGCGCATGACGCCTTCGTAGTCGAAGGGGGGCGGTGGGATTTTGCCGGTGATGGGATAAATCAGCGGAATCAGGCGTTGCTCCGGGCGCAGATACTCGCTCACGGTGGTCAGGGCATTGCCGCCTTTGTTCTCGGCGGCATAGTAGGCAACCAGGGGTGCCGCGCGCAGCAGGCGCAGGGCCTTGAGCGTCATCAGTTCGGGGTCGCCGGGACCGACGCCAAGACCGATCAGGCGGCCTGGTGCTGGCGCCGGCTGGAGACGGGTCTTCTCCTCCCGCGGGTGATCAGGCACTGGCATGAGGATCCTGACCCAAGGCATTGATGGCGGCGGCGGCCATGGCGCTGCCACCACGACGCCCGCGCACGGCGACAAAGGGCACCCCGCGACTGTTGGCGGCCAGTTCGGCCTTGGACTCGGCGGCGCCGACGAAGCCGACCGGAAAGCCCAGGATGAGCGCTGGACGTGGGCAGCCGGCGTCGAGCATTTCCAGCATCCGAAAGAGTGCGGTGGGGGCATTGCCGAAGGCGACCAGGGCGCCCTCCAGGTGCTCCTGCCACAGATCGAGCGCGGCGGCGGTGCGGGTATTGTTCAGTGTTCGCGCCAGCTCCGGCACGCGCGGATCATCCAGGGTGCAGTGGATGGCATTGTTCGCCGGCAGGCGCGCGCGGGTAATGCCATGGGCGACCATGCGGCTGTCGCACAGAATGGGCGCGCCAGCGGCCAGGGCCGCGCGCCCGGCGCTGCCAGCATCGGTGGAGAATTCCAAGTCGTCGATGATGTCCGGCATGCCGCAGGCATGGACAACACGCACGGCGAGGGTTTTGAGATCGGGCGGGATGCGGGACAGATCCGCCTCGGCGCGGATGATGGCGAAGGATTCGCGGTAGATGGCGTCGGGATCGCGTTGGTAGTGCATCGAGTGGTTGGTTTTTAGTTGCTCGTTGTTTGTTAGCTTAGTTGGGTGTCGGAGCCAAGACGAACAACTAAACATTCACGCCCAAGGCGCGCAGGCGCTCGGCAAGCTGCTCGGCGCGCAGGCGCTCGCTATCAGCGCGCTCACTTTCTCGCTTGGCGCGCTCGTGTTCCTGTTTGGCGCGTTCTTGCTCGCGCTCGAATTTTCCCCGTTCCTCGGCAACGCGCGCGCGCTCTTCCTCGAGCAGCGCGCGTTCGCACAGAATAGACTCGGGCAGGCTGGGCACTAGGTCGCCTGAACGCTCGAAGTAGCGCAACTGGCCGTCCTCGATGCCTAAAAAGAGTCCCAGTACGCTGCTCCAGAGTTGGCCGCGCTTGTTTGGCGTGATGGGCCGGTAGCGCTTGTGCAGCAGGCGGAAGCCGGCGAATTCCAAGGTGTCGGGCGCGAACCAGAAATACTCGGGTGTGCGGAAAACATTCTGATACAGATCCTTTTTGTCGCCGCGATCCACCCGTGCGGTGGAATCCGAGAGCAGCTCGATGATCAAATCCGGGTAGCGGCCGCCCTCTTCCCACACCACCCAGGAATTGCGCGGGGTCCGGTCGGTGTCGCGGACTAGGAAAAAATCCGGTCCGCGAAAATCGCGTTGCTTCAATTGCTGTTGGCTGTAGTAGACCGTCAGATTGGCACCGATGAAAAAGTCCTGACGCTCGCGCCAATACCACTCGAGGCAGCTCACCAGCAAGGCGAGCTGCTGATAATGCAGGCTGCTTTCCATTTCCGGTTCATCGCTCAAGAGTTGTCCGGGTGCGGGCATCAGCTCTGCGAATTGTTCCGCGGTCACCGACATAATGGGGTCGCTCCATTGCGGACGGGTAAGAGATGGCACAGCATAGCATGAGGCTAGGAACGACATCCTTTGCCGGGCTGGAGGGACGAGCCAGGAGGCGGGCTGGGGCAACAAGACCGCCCGCTCGCTGCCGCTGTCAGTCAGTCGGCTTCAGCCGGCGCAGCAGATAGGTATCCATCACCCAGCCGCGTGCGGCGCGCAGGCGCTCCAGGGTGGCGAGGATCTTCTCGGCGACGGCATCGAGCTGGCCGGCGATCAAGACCTCCTCTGGGATGCCAAGATTGCCACCCCAGAAGATGGACAGTCCCTGGCCAAGGCAATGGCGGAAGGCGCCCCGGCCATCGAGCATGACCAGGGTGTTGTCGATGCTGGCCGGATCGGATTGTTCGAGCTGGCGGCCGGTGGTGATGACAATGGGCTCGCCCACGCGGTTAAGCGGGATGGCATGGCGGGCGGTGAGCACCTGCACCGCGCTCAGGCCGGGAATGACCTGGAGACGAAGCCTGTCCGGACTGTCAGCCGGCTGTTCGCTGACCAGTTCGGCGAACAGGCTGACGCTCTGATCGTAGAGCGAGGGGTCGCCCCAGATCAGCAACGCGCCGGTTTGGCCGTCAGTGAGTTCGCGCGCGATCAGCTCGGCAAAGAGCGCTCGTTTGCGCGCGTGCCAGTCGCGCACCACCTCCAGATAACCATCGGCGGTGCGTGCGCGCGGCGGACTCGGCGCATGCACCACGCGATAGCTGCCGGGTTCAAGGTGGCGTGCCATGATCGCCTCGCGTGCCGCGATTAGGCTCTCCTTGCCGGGGCCATCCTTGTCGAGCAAAAAGAAAACGTCCACCGCGCGCATGGCATCTATGGCCTGCAGGGTAACGAGGTCCGGACCGCCTGGGCCTATGCCGATCAGAGATAGGGTTTTCATGCTGAGTGGATCATCGCCTGCCGTCTTCCGGGGTGCAAGGGGTCTGCTCCGGCGTGACCTTGGTGAGAGCAAGCAGCGTCAGCGGCCGCGCCGGCTGCCAGGACTGAAAGCCGCCGAGCGGCTCGGCCTGGGCCAGGGCGACGCGGATTAGCTCCCCGCCGTGGCGCTGATACAGCGTGGTCAACAACAGCTCACTCTCCAGGGTCACGGCCGTGGCGAGCAGGCGACCGCCGGGCTTGAGTGCCTCCCAGCAGTGCTCGACCACGCCAGGGCGGGTTAAACCGCCGCCGATGAAGATGGCATCCGGCCTCTCCAGTCCCGCCAGGGCAGCGGGCGCCCGGCCTTCAATCAGTTCCAACTCAGGCACACCCAGTCGCGCGCGATTGGCGCGGATCAGCGCGCAGCGGCCGGGGTGGGATTCTACGGCGATGGCCTGACAGCGGTTGCCCGTGCGCAGCCATTCGATACCGATGGAACCGCAACCGGCACCGACATCCCACAGCCGCTCGCCATGAGCGGGGGCTAGGCGTGCCAGCACCATGGCGCGCATGTCGCGCTTGGTGAGTTGTCCGTCGTGTTCGAAGGCGTCATCCGGCAAGCCGGCGCGCCGGGAGAGACAGCGTGCACCCGCGTCTGCCCGACAAGTGACCGCGACCAGATTGAGCGCGGCTCCCGGCGGATGGGACCAGGCGTTCGCGCGGCTTTCAGCCATGCCTTCCTCGGGTCCGCCCAGACGCTCCAGGCGCGCCAGCTGGCTCTCGCCATAACCATGTGCCACCAGCAACTTGGACAGTTGCGCCGGGGTGTCGGCATCGCGGCTCAAGACCAGCAGCCGGGCCCCAGGTGCCAGATGCAGGGCAAGGCCTTCCAGCGGCTCGCGATGGGCGGGAATGACCTTAATCTCATGCAGCGCCCACCCCAGGCGCGCCGCCGCCAGGGACGCAGCCGAGGCCGCCGGCAGCACCCGCATCTCCGCGGCGCCAAACCAGCGCGCCAGAGTCGCGCCGACGCCATGGAACATGGGGTCGCCACTGGCCAGCACCACCACCGGTTGGCCGCGATAGGCCAGCAGGGCATCATGAGCGGCGGAGAAAGGGCTTGGCCAGGTCTGCCGAATCTGATCCGGGTGTGACGGTACCATGGCCAGATGGCGCGCGCCGCCGAACAGCACGCGCGCCTGGCACAGAGTCTGACGCGCGGCCTCGCCGAGGCCGGCCAGGCCATCCTCGCCGATACCGATGACGCGGAGCCAGGGGGTAGGGATCTCTTTGGGGCATGGGCTCTTCATGGCTGAGATGATGTTGTCGTGCCGCCAGATGTGCAAGTTGATCCAAGGATACCGAATACCAAGGAGCCGCATGGATCGTGAATAATGAGAACCCAAGACACCTGAGACAATGACAGCCGGAACGGAGCGGCGACGACAAATGCAGCGAATCACCATGACGATCGACGATGACCTGGCCGAGCAATTCGAGACCTATCGGACAAGTCGCGGCTATGGCAACCGCTCCGAGGCGCTACGGGATCTGATCCGCGACCGGCTCGGTGCCGAGGAGCTCGACCGGCCGGAGGCAAGTGACTGTCTCGCCACTCTGACCTACGTTTACAACCACCAACAGCGCGAGCTGGCGGCGCGCATGACCCGGCTTTCGCATGAGCATCATGATCTGTCTGTGTCTACCCTGCACGTGCACCTAGACCATGACAACTGCCTGGAAACCGTGGTGTTGCGCGGGCTAGCGCAGCGGGTGCGCGCATTTGCGGACGCGATCCGCGCCGAAACCGGCGTGCGCCACGCGCGGCTGTTCCTGCTGCCCGTCAGAGCGTCCGAGTTGGCTCACGGTCATGGCGATGCTGAAGGATCAGCACGGCATCTACATTTGGAGCCGATGTCTTGAATGTGTTTTGATAATGCCGTGACGATAATTTGACTGTTGTCATTTTGGCTTCTCCATCTCCGCCTCAGATCTAATCCCACCCAACTCAGTCCGCTCCCTCCTTGATCTGACGCCAAGGTTTCCCGGCGACACCCCAGCTCCTGCCGGCTTTGCGTGATTTCGACCAGTTGACACACGCATCAGAGCCGGTCATCCTATGCAACAGGTGAAAGGGGGCGGTCCAGAAACAATAGCGGATTGTGTGGGATGGCATTTTTAGGCGCTAATTAAGATGAGAGGCACTCACCCGCGTCTAGGCCGCGCCCTTGTCTTGTTTCGTGCATTCTTCCCGACATGTGGCCGAAGGGGCAGGTGGCGCAAAAGGGTTCTTTGGCGCAAAAGGGTTCTTTGGCGCGAAGGGTCAGAGTGTGACTGCATTGAAAGGCGGAGCGATTCATGAGGAAGCAAGTCGCAGACTCTCCGCGATCTGGAGTGCGAGCCCCTGTCTCTTCGTCGCCTGTCGTTTCCCGTCCGGGTCCAACCGATCCGGGGCGCTCCATGCCGCTCATGGGCGAGACGTCCATGGATGAGAAGCGCGGATCGGCATCCAACCGCGGGGCGACGCATCTCTGGCAGTCTCTGGGCGCCGCGAGAATCGGCACCTATCGGCTGGATCTGTCCGCCGGTCGCATTTTTGGGGATGCATGGTATTTTCGTCTGCTGGGTTACCCGCCAGAGGCAGACGGACTCGCGCTTGAGGCTTTTCTGGAGCAACTCCATCAGGAAGACCGCCGCCGCTATCAGACGGCACTCCAGGCTATCCGCTGTCGGCTCAGCGACCAGCTCGAACTGTGCATTCTCATTTGTCGCGGTTCCACCGAGTCTGTCCCCATGCTGGACCGCGGACAGGTATTGATCGACCAGGAACGACTTTGGATCGCGGGCGTCCACATTGATCTAACAGGCGTTGTCGCTCCGCTGCGGCAGCTTGCCTCTCATGACCAGTTAACCGGGTTGCTTAGCCGCCATGGCATCTGGCGGCTTGTCGAGCAAGCGCATCATCACGCGCAGGTAAGTCAACGCGATTGCGCGATAGCCCTGCTGGATATCGATCACTTGAAAGATATCAACGATATGCATGGTACGGTCGTGGGTGATCAATTGCTGTCGGCCTTGGGCGCGCGCCTGGATGCGCACTTGCGACTGCAAAACATCACCATTGGGCGCTGGGGTGGCGATGAGTTTCTTGCCATCGCGACAGATACAAACGAGGCTGCCCTGGTAAAACACATCGACGCCGCCCGCCAAATGATCACCAATGAACCGCCCCGCATCGACGGGCAAGCGATTCAGGTGACCTTGAGCGCCGGAGTTACAACCGCGCGTCCTCTCATGGACAGCGCCGAGCAGGCGCTGGCGCGCGCGGACCTTGCCCTCTATCGCGCCAAAAAGGATGGTTGCAATCGCGTCCATGGCAGTAGCCTGTCCACCGACAACCGCACCATGTCGCTCGCAATTCTGGTTCAGGACGCCGTGCGCATGGCGCGCGTGACCCCGGTCTTTCAGCCAGTGGTGCGCCTCCGCGACCGCCAGCCTGTCGCCGAGGAGGCTTTTTCCCGCATCATGGAGAACGGTTCACGCCTGCTCAATGCCTCGGCGTTTATCGAGGTCGCGCTGCAACTCAAGCTTCTGCACCGCATCGATCAGATGCTGTTCGATGCCGCGCTCGAACGCATCGCTTACCCGCCAGCCAATGCAGTCTGCCCCGGGAAGGACGCGGGTTCCCTGCTCACCTTCGTGCACATCTCCGAGGATCTCATCCGACATCCAGCCACCCTGAATGAAATGGTCAGAACCATCAACGAGCATCCTGAGTTTGCAGCGCGGTCATCGGGTATGCTCCCCATGGTGCTGGTGCTGAATGAGCACTTGGTCATCAAGCACCGCGGAATGGTCGCTGACAGCCTGCAACCCATGCTCGATTTCGGCTGCAAACTCTCGATTACCGGCTACGGAAATCACGACAGCGCCTTGGAGCTTTTGCATCAAGACCTTGCCTTCAGTTTCCTGTCCTTCGATCCCTGTCTGGTGCAGAAAGCCCTGGAGTCCGATGGCGCCCGAGCGGCACTCGCGCGGATGCAACAGGCCGCCCATGCCTTGGGTATCACCACCATCGCCAAGCAAATCCAGAACCCAAGCACCCTGGATCTGGTCGTCGATCTCGGCCTGGACTGGGGGCAAGGCTACTTGCTCGGCGTGCCAACAGACCCTAGATGGCCGCATTCGGCACGCTCCTGTTAATGAGCCTGGTGCATGACTGTAACCGCCTTAGTCAGCGTCAAGGCTAGGTTTCTGTTCCCTCGCGTCCCCGAGAACCTGTTCTTGGATGGCTTGCGCCAGCGGGCTAGCCCATCGCCGCGGAAGTGCCGAGACTAGGCACCCGCGTTATCGGAGTCTTCATCGACGATCCGCGCAGGAAAGTCCGAGATGAGGACAACGACAGCGGTGGATATGGTGGCATCGAACACGAATGCGACAAAGATAAGGATTAAGGATAGCTAACTGAGACAGTCTCGGGGCTTTCCTACCGCCGCGCTAGCATCGGTTAAGGGGGAACAGGTGGCCGCCAAGCTTGTCCCCGGGTGTGAGTCCCGCAAAACAGTACCCGAGCGGTCGCGCCCTCGGCGACCTCACGAAGTGGCAAGTATTATCGCGAGTAGCATTCGGTCGCTCTTGTGATATTCGTGTTCGCGAAGCTCTGTGCTAGACTGCCGACCCATGTTGAGCTACCCCACGATCGATCCTGTCGCGCTCTCGCTCGGGCCGCTGAAAGTCCACTGGTACGGGTTGATGTACTTGGTGGGTTTTGCGCTCGCCTGGATGCTCGGGCGTTGGCGGGCGGCGCACAGTCATTACGGCTCCCGTCTGGATTCGGGCTGGTCGGCCGAGATGGTCGACGATCTGATTTTCTACGGCGTGATTGGCACCATTGCCGGCGGGCGCCTGGGCTACATGCTGTTCTACGGTCAGGAGCAGATTTTCGACAATCCGCTGAACCTGCTCAAAGTTTGGCAGGGCGGGATGTCTTTCCATGGCGGTCTGATTGGCGTGATGCTGGCCATCTGGCTGTTCGCGCGCAAGTACCGCATGCGCTTTTTCGAAGTTAGCGATTTTCTCGCGCCTCTGGTGCCTCTGGGGTTGTTGGCCGGCCGCATCGGTAATTTCATCAATGGCGAACTCTGGGGTCACGCGACCTCGTTGCCTTGGGGCATGCGCCTGCCTTGTGCGCGTTTTCCTGAATACTGCCAGGGGTTGCCATCGGGTGCGATCTGGTCGGTGCCGCTGCATCCATCCCAGCTTTATGAGGCTGTGTTGGAGGGGCTGGTGCTCTTTGTCGTGCTGTGGCTGTTCTCCAGCCGCCCTCGGCCAACCATGGCGGTGTCCGGGCTCTTTTTGTTGCTCTACGGCCTGTTCCGATTCAGCGTCGAATGGTTGCGTCAGCCGGATGCGCACATTGGTTATCTTGCCTTCGATTGGCTCACCATGGGCCAGTTGCTGAGCTTGCCGATGCTGCTTGGTGGGGCTGTGCTCTTGCTCTTGGCCCTCTGGCGCGGAAGAGTCCGGGTGGACTCAGACGACTGACTTGGGCGCCGGTGGTTGTGCCGGCGGTTGTGCCGGTGGTTGGTCTTGGGTCGAGCGGGTCGAGCTCGCGGCTGTCTTTGACAGTCTGGTGCCTGGGGTCGCATTGGCAACTGCGGCGTCCATTTGCGTCATGGTGCCAACCAGTCCCGCCGGTAGCCGGTTCCAGGCGCTGATCAAAGAGACCAGGACGGCCGCCAGGTAGGGAATGGCCTGAACCAGCAGAACGCTAATCCACACTTTTACGTCCAGCATGTAGGCGTCCTCGCGTTGCGCGGCGCTAAAGGCGCCCAAGCAGAGTGCGAGCGCGAACAAGGCCTCCTCGCGGGCATCGAGCAGTGCGCGAATCAAGGCTGGGGAGCTCGCCAGCTTGGGCGTGCGCAAAAAGGGCATCTTGCCTGAACCAAGGCCCGCCAGAATGGCGCGAGCAATGGTGTGCGACAGGGCCAGGCCAGCCAGGCCGGCGGCAAGGCTCTGACGCCAGGTGGCGGCGACGCGGCGGCGGTAAAGGAACAGGCTTTTGAGCATTTTGAAGACGAACAGCACCAAGGGGATGAGTGCCACCGTCATATAAGGTGGGGTGACCCGATCCGGGTAAAGCGCCATCGCGATAGCCCAGCCCAGCGCGGCGAAATTGAACAGCAGGTTAAAACTGTCCGCGAACCAGGGCAGCCAGCCGGCGACAAAGTGATAGCGCTGCCCGGCGGAGAGTTCGGTGCGCCGCCAGCCCAGCAGTTCGCGCCAGTGGTGGGCAAGAATGCGCACCGCGCCATAGGCCCAGCGAAAGCGCTGCTTGCGAAAATCCGCGAAGCTGTCTGGTATCAGCCCGCGCCCATAGGTACAGGGAATATAAAGCGCCTTGTAACCCTGCTCGAACAGCCGCAGGCCAAGCTCGGCATCCTCGGTGATGCACCATTCGGCCCAGCCCTGAACCGAGGCCAGGGTTTCGCGCCGGATCATGGTCATGGTGCCATGCTGAATAATCGCGTTGCGCTCGTTGCGGGTGACCATGCCAATGTGGAAAAAGCCGCGGTATTCGGCCAGGCACATGGCCTTGAAGGCATTCTGATCGCCATCGCGATAGTCTTGTGGCGCCTGCACAATGCCAATGTCCGGATCGGTAAAGGCTGGAACCAGATCGCGCAGCCAGTCGGGCAAGACCACATAATCGGCGTCGATCACGGCGACCACGTCCACCTCGGGATGGGTCTCGCGCAATGCAAAGTTGAGCGCCCCCGCCTTGAATCCCGCCAGCGGATCGACATGAAAAAAGCGAAAGTGCTGGCCCAGGCGCGCGCAATGGGCACGCACCGGTTGCCATACCTCGGGGTCTTTGGTGTTGTTGTCGATTACCAGCACCTCGAAACGTGGGTAATCCAGTGCCGCCAGGGCATCCAGGGTCTCGATCAAGAGTTCCGGCGGCTCGTTGTAGGCTGGTACATGAATGGAAACGAAGGGCAGATCCTGGTCGTTCTTGCCATGACGCGGAAAGGGGCGCCGCCATTGCTTGAGCCAGAGTGCCTCGGCCCATTCATGGGCTTCGGCCACCAGCAGCACAATGACGCCGATGCCCCCGACCAGCAGCAGGGCGCCGACCACGGCGGTCGCCGGCGTCATGTATTGGCGGGTGTAGTCGTAGATAATCCAGACGGCGGCGGTTGAAATGGCGTAGGTAACGAGTGCCAGGAAGCCTTTGCCCGAGGAGGACAAGGAAGCGCTGTCGCGATAGAGCAGCAGCAACAAGAGCACGGCCATGCCGACGGAAAGCGCGGCCAATTCCTGCCATTGAGGAATGCGCACAACCGGTTGGGTGAAGTTGAACTTGGGTTCGCGCTCGGCGTTGTAAACGCCCCAATAGGTGCCGGTGGCACCCTCGATCTTGGCCTTCCAGGGTTGGTCAAAGGCTTCCATTACATAGTAGATGTATCCGCCCTTCTCGGCCTCGGCGAGGAAGCGGCGCAGAAAGCGGGTCTGATTCGCCTGCGATGCTTCCGCGCCGCGATTGCGCCGGCCGTTGCTGGGCCAGCCAACCTCGCCGATGATCACGGGCTTGTCTGGATAGGCGTCCTGTACCTCCTTGAAGCGATTGAAGGCGTAGCTGACGGCGTGGTCGATCGGCAGCCCCTCCCAATAGGGCAGCAGGTGGACGGCGATGAAGTCGACATGCTTGATGAGTTCCGGATGCTTCAGCCAGATGTGCCAGGGCTCGGCGGTGCCGACCGGCAAGTCGGTGATCTTGCGGACCTGCTCGATGTAATCGATGAGATCCTCCACTGGCAGATCGTCGCGCAGAAGGCTCTCGTTGCCAACCATGACCCGCACGACACTGCGATGTCCTTCGCGCAGAATGCCGATCAAACGCTCGATTTCGCGTTCATTGGCGTCGGGAAAAGGGCCAATCCAGCCTCCCAGGGCGACATTGAGTTGATGATTGCCAGCGAGGCTGGGGACTAGGCCGAGTGTGTCTTCCACTGAATAGGTACGGACCGCATGGGCATGGCCTTTAAGTAGCGCCAGGTCGCTGTCGATTTCCTCGGGTGTTGGGAAATCCTTCTTGGTGGGATCCTGGTCGGCGCGGATGGGCGAGAAGGAAAAGCCCTGAATGCGCGCCGGCCAGGGTGGCTCCTGCGAGGGCTGATTCAATAACCCCCAGATGGCAATGGTCAGAAGCGCCATCAGCACTGGAATAAGGAGGGTCGCGACGCGTTTCATTCTTGGGATCGGGATCCTTGCTCGGGTGTCAGGTTGCGGGTCTCGCCAGGCATGGCGGACGATGGCAGCGCTTGAAACCATTGCCAGTGGCCGGGAAGTGGCTTGAGGCCAAGCGGTTGCACGGCGGTTTTCAGGTTGGTTGAAGGGGTCAGCGCGAAATAGCTCGCAAAGCCGTCGGGAAGAAGCCGGCTGGCGCCAGTCCCGGTATCCGCCCCATCACCAGTCTGGAGTTCACCCCAGATGCGCACCTGGGGCGCCAGATGATAGGCAAGCGAGAGAAGTTCACCCGTGCCGACGCTGCTTGGGCTCACTAAAACCAGCGGGGCGGGGGCTTGGTTGATGCGTTGGGCAACAGCGCGATTACCGGCGCTGAAGTTCTTGTTCCACCAAGTCTCGGCATGGTGAATGACGGTGAAGGACCAGAGCCCGGCGCCAAGCAGGCTGGCCAGCGCGATGCCGGCACCGGCGCGCCAGAGGGTGGATGCGCCGGTCAGTGCCTGGCCAAGGCTCCAGGCCAGCATTAACTGCAACGCGAGCAAGCTCGGCAGGGCGTAGCGCGGATGCAGCGAGCGGCTCCCGCCAAGCAACAAGTCCGGACCGAGCACCACGCCGATAAAGACCAGTGCCAGCAGCGGTAGAAACCAAGCCGCTGGTCGTGGCGCCCTGTATAGATAATGCCCCAGGGCCAAGGCGACAGGCAGCAGCATCAGCGCGGTCCATGTCGGAACACCAGAGCCGGTGGTCATGGTCCGAATGTCGATAAAGACCCGCGTCAGGTGATCACGCCAGGCGAGAAGGATCTGTTCGAGCGTGATGGGGCGTTGCATCCAGGATGTAAACTGATTGACCTGATCGGCGGCGACCACCATCAGGACTAGCCAGGGAGAAAACAGCAGCAGTGCGACGCCGACAGCCAGCGCGAAGCGCTGGACCAAAGGCTGCCTTGCCTGCCGCCAGCCCCATTTCCAACCGGCTTTCCAGTCGATTTTCCAGCCCGTTTCGCGGGTGCTGGCAAGGAGTCCATAGAACGCGTGAAGCGGGATCAGCAGAAGGGATAGCAGATGTGTGTAGAGCGCGAGCGACAGCGCAGCCGCATAGCCGATCCAGGCAAGCTGCTGTCGAGTGCGCAGGGCGCGCATCAAGGTCGCGCTCGCGACCACGACCAATAGTGTCCAAAGTGCGTATTGGCGGCCTTCCTGGGCGTAAAGCAGGTGCAGGGGCGAGGCGGCGACCAGCAGAGCCGCCAGCCAGGGGGCAGGCCAGACCAATGGCCGTAGCCATGCGCGCTCGCCTTTGCCAGCACCAAAGACTTCTTGCATCAGCCAAAAGGCCGCCAGCGGCAGCAGCATGCCAAAGCCGGCCGAGACGCCGCGCATGGCGATCACCGGGTCGAGTGGCAGCGCCATCAGGGCACGGGCGAGCAGGTAATAAAGCGGTGGATGCTCGGGATGGCGCATCAGGGCGGTCAGGGTGGCTGTCCAGGTATTGGCTGAACCCTGTTGAAAGGCCAGCACTTGCGCGGGTGACAGCAAGGTGGCGCTGAACAGGCGTTGGTTGACCTCGAGCGCGGTCTGACCCAGTACCCGGATCAGGGTGAAGACTTCGTCGTGCCAGACTAGCAGGTGGTCAAGCCCGACGAGGCGCCACAGACTCAGCGCCAGTATCAGACCAGCGAGCAGCCAGGGCAGGATAGCGGCTAGGGTGGCAGCCTTGTGCCGCCGAGCGGATACCGGCTGTCGCGGGACGGCCAGTCGCGGCGCGTTACGCATTTGAATGGATTGAGCCGCGTGGGCCTAGGGCTTTGGTAGGGTCACGCCGCGCTGGCCCTGATACTTGCCCTTGCGGTCACGATAGGAATGCTCGCAGACATCATCGGACTCGAAAAACAGAATCTGGGCAACCCCCTCGTTGGCGTAGATTTTTGCCGGAAGTGGGGTGGTGTTGGAAAATTCGAGTGTGACATGGCCTTCCCATTCAGGCTCGAGTGGCGTCACGTTCACAATAATTCCGCAGCGCGCATAGGTGCTCTTGCCCAGGCAGAGTGTCAGCACATTGCGCGGAATGCGAAAGTACTCCACGGTGCGCGCCAATGCGAAGGAGTTGGGCGGAATGATGCAGACATCGGCGCGCAAATCGACAAAGCTGGATGCGTCGAAGCTTTTTGGGTCGACGATGGCCGAGTTGATATTGGTGAAAATCTTAAACTCATCGGCGCAGCGAATATCGTAGCCGTAGCTTGAGGTGCCGTAGGAGATGACGCGTCCGCCCTCTGGTGTTTCGCGCACTTGGGCTGGCTCGAAAGGATCGATCATGCCGGTGTCCTTGGCCATGCGGCGGATCCAGCGGTCGGATTTTATCGCCATCATGCCTCCGTGCGGCGCCAAAAGCTGCCAGGCATGTGACTATCGGAACGGGGTGGACGCCCGGGTGTTTGGTGTTTGTTCTGATCTGGTGCAAGTTCTGGGTTCAGGTCGCTGGCGGGATGCGCTCCGAATAGGGGGGCATCCATGGCCCTTTGCTGCTTATCCTTGCTTGGTGCTTGCCCGCCTGGCAGCCAAAGCGTGCTGCCAGCTGGAATGGGTGCGCGCCCATCGCGGATAGGGCCAAGCCAGGCTGGATTGGCGCGAATCAGCTCATACACGGGTACACCCAGCTCGCGCGCAACCTCGTTTACCCTTTGGCTTTTTGTCATGCTGACCCGCCGCTGCGCGATGGGTTTTTCGTAATGGATTTCTGGGAAGTACTCTTGCGGGTGCTTGGCGACATGCCGGGCGGCGATGAATTCCGCATAGAAATTACGCGATGCAAAGCCGAAGTAGCGTCCGCGATAGTGTTTAACGATGCTGGCGATGTCATCGCCATGGATCGCGCGAGCATTGCTCATGCCGCCGACGCCGTGATTATAGGATGTGATTGCCAGCGGCCAACTGCCAAGCTTGCTGTAAGCCTGGGCAAGATAGCGAGCGGCGGCATCGGCGGCAATGAAGGGGTCGAGCCGCTCGTCGATCTGGTTGTCCACCCTCATGTATTGCCGACCGGTTGAGCGAATGAACTGCCACATGCCAGTTGCTCCGGCGCTTGAGCGGGCGTTGAGTTGGAATGACGACTCCACATGCGGCAGGAAGGCGAGATCCTCCGGAACCCCATGACGGCGGAAGATCTCCCGGAAAGCCTGCTCGTAACCCCCGCTGATTTCGAGTCCGCGTCGAAAACGCTCGCGCAGACCGCGCTGGGTGCGGACTCTGGCCGCCGGATCAATCAGGGCCGCGCCGCCACCGGCCGCGCTGAGTTTGTTTTTAAGCGCCCGTTCCTCGCTGGTGAGCGGAGCCTTGCTGGCCAGTTTGCGCGAGAGTTCCTGCAGACGCGCCTGCCAACTTGCCTTCAGGCTATCGACGAAATCCCGCTGTCGCGGTGTATAGGATGCCTTGATCGGGCCAGGAAGTTCGGCGACCTGGTAGATGAGGTCCAAATAACGGTCATCATGTACCACCACCTGAGCGCGGCTCCATTCGGCATAGACCTTGCGCCAGAATTCGACACTGGGCACCAGGCCGGCGGGAACCGGAAAATATTGGGTGGCGGAGAAATCCGACGTGGATACAAGGGTTGTGCAGCCTGATGGTGCCAGGGCCAGCACCGGGAGGATGGTGACAAAAAGCAGGGCTGCGCGATTTGGCAGCCATTGCCGGATAGTGTGGCGCATGGTGACAGCTTGAATTGATTTGGTGAGGTTCGGCCTGGGTGGCTGTGTTGCACAAAAGACCGAGCCAATGGCAGTTCCATAGGCCGGGGGAGACGCCTGAGATCCGCATTCCATGGCAGGCCATCGCCACCGCGAACTTTAAGGTCAATGCACGATGGCGTCAAAAGAAGCTTTGCCGAGGTCCGCCAGTAAGCGGCACTGGGGTGGGCCACCGGCGAAAAGACTCGCCGGTGGTTGCACCTTGCGCTGCCTACTCGGCCATCGCCTATTCGGCCATCTCAAGGCGGCTGCGCATGGCTGGGACTGAGTATTCCCGCTGAACTTCACAAACGCGCAGGATGGTGTCCTTGCCGCGTTCGTCGCTATTGCGGAAGGCATCGATCATTTTCCACTCGGTCTTGCTGAGAGGGGATTTGTCGTCCAGGCACAAAAGATAGGTCGGCGTCAGACCGTCGAGAGCGTTGGAAAGCTCGGCGGCTTCTTCAAGGCCCATGCGGCGGATGCCTTGCTCATAGTTGCTGATGCGCGATTTGGACAACGAGTTGGTGCGCGCGGCCAGCTCGGCCAGGCTATAGCCGTGAGCATTGCGCGCGGCACGCAGGCGTTGGCCAATTTTCTTGGTGAGGTTAATGCTTTCTTCGTCCATTTTTTGCTCCTGTTAGCTCGCAGTGGCGTGGGAAGATTGGTTCAGTGGACGTTTGTAAGGAAATCCCCTACAAATGCCCCTGGGCGCTATCGTACACTGGAGGCTGCGAAGGTCAAGGGTTTTTTTTCATCGATAACGATGCGAGTCCCGATCCTCTTGGTCTAGCTTGCATGAAGAGCGCAGGACGTGAGGTGCTTGGAAGCGAGAATTGGTGAGCTGGTGACCACTGCGGGGCTTGCAGAATTAAGAATTCATCGTGGTTTTGGGTGTAGGCTTCTCCGGTGTGCCGCGCATTACAGAGCCTTGGTGACGCGGAAATGCTGGGGGTGATTTGACCAGCGCCGAAAGCCGCGGCCGGATAATGATCACGGAAAGACAGGAATCAGGCCCGTCACGGACAAAAAGGGCTGAGCTGTTCCTGTGTCGCTGGTGCTGCTGATTTTCGATACTGCTTTTAGCTCAGTGGGTTGCGGGTGCGGGACCAAGCTGGCGTGCTACCGGTTGTTGCTTTTTGAGGGGTGGCGCCTCGGGTATGGTGGGCGCGCCTGAAGATCCAGGCGCCTGTGCTCTTCATGCGCTTTGGAAACGCTGATGAGGTGGTGGAGCGAGTGTCCGGGGGCGGGCGAGATGTGCCCTGGGAAAGAGGGGAGTCAGCTGTCGAGGTCGCTCAGAATATTGCGTGCAACGCGGCGTTGGTCGATATTCCCGTCTTCAAGGACGCGGTAGAGCAGATGGCGAGCGGCAACTAGGTTACCTTCAGCACGACGCTGGTTAGCCTGTTGCAGCAAGGCGGCGGTGGCTGTGATCGAGCCAGCACCAGAGCCAATAGAACCATCAGCGTTGATCCCGCCGGTGTCAGTGCTGTCTTGATGCGCACGCAACTCATCGGCTTCAATGGCGTCAAGCTCGGCTTCCATTTCATCATCCGTGAGCGGACGGAAGCGTTCAGGATCGTTGATGTCGCCGCTATCAATTTCATGGCCCACCACAATTTGAGCGGGGCCTGATCCGCTTGGCGATGCGGGTTCCCGCGATTCTGCCGCTGGGCTATCGTCCGATGCATCGAGTTCCGCTGGCATTTTGGCGCGGGTGTCTTGCTGGAAGACACGCGAGAACAGAATGCCAAGCTCATAAAGCAGCCACATCGGGATGGCCAGCAGGGTCTGGGAGATGACATCCGGTGGCGTGAGCAGCATGCCGGCAATGAAGACGCCGACGATGACATAGGGACGCTTTTGTCTCAGCGCGGCCGGGGTGGTAACACCGGCAGCCACCAGCAGGATGGTCGCGATGGGAATCTCGAAGGCGATGCCGAAGGCAAAGAACAGCTTGAGAATGAACTCCAGATAAAAGGCGATATCCGGCATCTGCTGCACGCCCTCGGGCGTGACCGAGGTGAAAAAGCCGAAGACCAGCGGGAAAACAACGAAATAGGCAAACACCATGCCCAGGTAAAAGAGCACGATGCTTGAGGCCAGCAAGGGCACCGCCAGGCGCTTCTCATGGCGGTAGAGTCCGGGCGCGATAAAAGCCCAGAGCTGATAAAGGATATAGGGCATGGCGATGAACACCGCTACCACTAGGGCCAGCTTGAAGGGCGTCAGGAAGGGCGAGGCCACCTGGGTGGCGATCATGGTCGCGCCTTCGGGCAACTGGGCGCGAATCGGCTTGGCGATCCATGTGTAGAGGTTGTTCGCGAAGGGGAAGAGCCCTACAAAGATGATCGCGATGGCCACCACCATGCGCAGCAGCCGGTCGCGCAACTCAATGAGGTGGTCGATAAAGGGCTGCTCAATGCCGCCGTTGTCGGCGCCAAGTGGCGGGGCCGGCTGGCGTGCGCTCATGGGCGGGGGTCTCGCTTGGCTTCAGTGCCGCTGTTGTCGGTCGGCGATCCCTTGTCAGCCGCAAGGTCTGCTGGGCGCGCTGGCGTGCGTGGTTCGAGCTGTTCCTCGATGATTTGATCAAGCGGCTTGCGCTCGTTCTGACGGCGCAGAATCTCGCGCAATTCCTCGGCCTTGATTTCGCGGTCAATCTCGTCCTTGACCGACAGCAGCGCGCGCCGCGCGCGGCCAACCCAGCGCCCGGCCGTGCGCGCCACGCGCGGCAGGCGCTCGGGCCCCACCACCAGCAGGGCCACCACCGCGATCACCACCAGTTCAAGGGCGCCTACGTCGAACATGAAACAGTGCTCTCGCGCTTAGTGGCTGGGTTAGGATGTCTTGGTTGTTTCGCCAGCAGGCTGATTGGCCGCTTGCGAGCCAGGCTCGCCGGTCTGGGCCGAGAGTTGGGCGCCAGACTGGTCCTCGGCCTGATCCGTGGCCTGATCGTCTTTATCACCCGCGCGGTCACCGTCGTTCATTGCCGAACGGAAGCCTTTGACAGCGCCGCCGAGGTCCGAGCCGAGATTTTTCAGCTTCTTGGTGCCGAAGAGCAAAAGCACGATGACCAGAATGATCAGGAGTTGCCAGATACTGATGCCACCCATTCCCATGAAATCCTCCCCTGTGTCTGTCCAGTTCGCCAGGCAGCGAGTGCCAGGCAGTGGGGCAGACTTGTGTGTCTGTGGTTGAAGCTGTGATGCAAGCAGCGGCGAATCATACCGCAACCGCCCGGTGCGCTGCAGTGCCCGCGCCAAGGCGATGAAGCCAGGTGCGGCCAAAGGGCATTATTTTGACTTAAGCTGGCGGTTTGCGCGCGGCTTTTTCGCTCAGGCCGGAAAGACCAAAACGCCGGTCGAGCTCATCCAGCACGGCATTGGGGTGCAGTCCCTGGTGAGCGAGCAGAACCAGGCTGTGAAACCAGAGGTCGGCGACTTCCTTGGTCAGATGCTCGGGATCGCCATCCTTGGCCGCCATCACGGTTTCAGTTGCTTCCTCGCCGATTTTTTTCAGAATGGCGTCCAGCCCCTGGGCGTAGAGCTTGGCCACATAGGAGGAGTCCGGCTCGGCTTGCTTGCGTGCCTCCAGTACCTCGGCGAGGCGTTCGAGAAGATCGCTCATGAGGGGGAATCTCCCGCGCTGGCGCTCAGGCTGTCGGCCAAGCGCTGGCCTTCAGTAAAATCCAGAGTGCCTTCATAGATGGCGCGTCCAGTGATGGCGCCGCTGATGCCGCCTTTGGTGAGCTGGGCGGCAATCTCGGCCAGGGCGCGCACGTCCTCGAGGCTGGTAATGCCGCCCGAGGCGATCACCGGCACCTCGATGGCCTCGGCCAGGCGCGCGGTGGCCTCGAGATTGGGGCCGGTCAGCATGCCGTCGCGGCCGATGTCGGTGTAGATCACGGCGCCGATGCCGTCGCTGGCAAAGCGTCGCGCCAGGTCTTCCACCCTGTGTTCGGTGGTCTCGGCCCAGCCGCGGATGGCGACTTGGCCGTCCTTCGCGTCCAGCCCGACCAAAATATGTCCGGGGAAAGACAGGCAGGCGCGGGCGACGAACTCAGGCTCGATCACCGCCTGGGTGCCGATAATGCAGAATTGCACGCCTGCGTTTAGGTAGGCGCCGATGGTATCGAGATCGCGAATGCCGCCGCCGACTTGAATGGGCAGCTCTGGATAGGCGGTGGCGATGGCGCGAATGGCCTCGCCATTGACCGGGGTGCCGGCAAAGGCGCCATTGAGGTCAACCAGATGTAGGCGACGCGCGCCGGCGGCCGACCAGCGCCCGGCGGTCTCGACCGGGTTGTCGGAAAAACGGGTTTCATCGTCCATGCGCCCCTGGCGCAGGCGCACGCAGGCGCCGTCCTTGAGGTCGATGGCGGGAATGAGCAGCATGGCTTCATGCCTCCCTGTGAGTAGGTTCCTGGGGATTCGTTGTGTTAATTCGTGGTCTCATCGGGCAAGGACTGATAATAACCGATGGCGTCCTGGGGCTGACCAAGCGCGAAGGAGTGGCCTGAATCGATCAGCGCCCGCCCGGCTAGGGCGGTGCGTCCAATGAGCATGCGAAAGCGCATGGTATCGCGATTGGTCAGGGTTAGCTCGATGGGCCAGGAGTCTCGACCCAGTCGCAGTTGAGTGGCAATGACCAAGCGCTGCTCGCGATGGCCGCCGGAATCCGACACCAGGCGCTGGTCCAGCACAAGGGCGCGGCACTGGATAACAAGGTCCAGGCGGTCTTGCAGCGGATGGACCGCGAAACGCGCCCAAAGGTGGCCCTCACTGTCGCTCTCGGTGTCCAGATCGAAGGCGTGCAGGGCGGAGGTGCGCGCGCCTGTGTCGAGTTTGGCCTTGATCAGCGGCAGCCCAAGCTCCGGCAGGCTGGCCCATTCGCGCCAGCCCAGGATGCCGAGCCGCGCGCCGCTGGGTGAGCCGCTGGGTGAGCCGGTAGGCGAGGATGCGGATGCGTCAGGTCTTGGCATGGGCATGAAATCTTGGCGCATTGATCAGGCATAAAAAAAGCCCCTTGCGGAGCCTGATGAGCGGAATCTGATGGTTGAGTCACCGCATCGCGGTGAGGAGTGCGCCAAACCAGCCGCGAAGAGGCTGCTGGTTTGGCGCTGCCTGTCTGCTACGTCTTAGTTGACGAACAGCATGCCAGCAGGAGCAATGGCGAACACTGCAGCGTGAACGGCAATGCCGAGCACCAGCAGGGAGAACATCATCGGCATCAGCCAAGTGGAAGGATTAACAACCAACCACACTTTCCAGTCGTCTTGGGGGTTTTGGGGTCTAGCGATTTCGGCCATGATATGGTCCTCTGTCAAAGAGTGAAATTAGGGACGCAGGAACAAGGGGGGTTCAATTAGAACCAAGGCTTGCCAGCGATAACCAGGATGTGAGCAACTGCTGCCAGACCGCAGAAGGCGGTGTAGGTGATTTTGAATTGCTCGTGGAATTCTTTTGCTTGATCGGGGGTAAGACCTGACATTCTCTAAGCCTCCAATATGAGGTTTTGTATGAGAGCTGAGCGCGATCTGTCAACTAGGCTACTGAATAGGCCGCTTGAGCGATGATCACTTCAGCCAATTTTCTGCTTATTCAGCAGCAGGAGCAGGCGCCGCGGCAGGAGCCGGAGCAGCAACAGCCGGAGGAGCGTCATTCACGAATAGCATGCCTTCAGGTGCGACACTGAAAACAGCTGCGTGAACAGCGATACCCAGAACCAGCAGAGACAGCATGATGGGCATCAGCCAGGTCGAAGGATTAACGACCAGCCAAATGCGATAGTCTTGCTCGTTGGGCTTGTAATTAAATACGTCTTGCATGTGAGATCTCCTTTGGAACCGTGCCTGGTTTGACGCGACCTTCGCGATGAAGGAGGTGCCTTAAGGTGCGGTTTCTTTAGAACCAAGGCTGGGCGCCGATGACCAGGATGTGAGCAACTGCAGCCAGACCGACAAATGCGGTGTAGGTGATTTTGAATTGCTCGTGGAATTCTTTTGCTTGGTCGGGCGTCAGACCAGATACGCCTTTGGACTCTGCCATCAGTAGACTCTCCGTTAAGAGTTAATAGTAAGGTTGCCGCTCATCGTGCGGCGTAATTCATCGTGCCAGGCTCGTTAATGAGTTGATTGGTGCGATGACCGCGTTGCCCAGCTGTACCTGAAGCCGAGAGCCGGATGGCAAAGACCAAGTGGTAAAGGCCTGTTGGCGAAGCTTGTTGGCGAAACTGGGCGATTAATCCGTTAACCCTGCTCGATCCATGGGTGTCAGTTTAGCCTGACAGAAATAAATGTCAACACTGATGTACAGTTTTTTTTTCGATGCCCCTGGCGGCGTTCGTGCCGCCTCAATATCAGGTGCAAGCGGTCTCTTAACCATTTGTTTTAGTTATTAATAAGGCGGTCTTAGGCTGGTTGTCGGCGCTTTTGCCCGTGCCGGGAACGGCGCTGCCTTGCGGGCAAAACGAGTTCTAAGTATTTGTTAATATAGTAATTATTGTTTTTCCAATCCTCTTCCGTCGAGCTGCTTAGGTGAACTTGGGAGGGCCATCGCAGCTGGAAATCTGGATTTGTGGGCCAGTGACCGCGGATTGGCACGGCCTAATGGCGCCCGCGCCATCAGGCCTGCCATTAAATTAAGATCCTTCGGATCAGCAAGGGA
This sequence comes from Thiorhodovibrio winogradskyi, assembly GCF_036208045.1. NCBI lineage: Bacteria > Pseudomonadati > Pseudomonadota > Gammaproteobacteria > Chromatiales > Chromatiaceae > Thiorhodovibrio > Thiorhodovibrio winogradskyi. The sequence goes on from NZ_CP121472.1 coordinate 808,442, forward strand.
CGCGGGAACTTTGGGGCGCCTGTTGGGCCGGGTCATGCAGATTCACCAAGCATCCTGACGGTGCTCGAACGGATGTCAGCTTCATGGGCGCCTGCAGGTTTCTAGGGATTTCGATATCTCGCGGCTGTCAAGACCGAAGGCTAGGGGGGTAGTGGGGCCAAATGCGGCATTGATCTAAGCGCCCTGGCGTCGGCGGAGCCCGGCTGCGATCCTGACTGTCAACTCTACTTAACGTAAAGAAATATTGACAGATAGCCCGTCGCCGACTAGATTCTAGTTAGCTGGCCGGCGGATGCATTCGCGACTCAGCCGGGCCTAGCGACCCGAAGTCACCTCTGGCTTCGCGGATCGTCCAATGTGGATCACTTGAAATGATGTTGCTCAGGTGTTGTCCATCAGGCTGAAGTCATTCCCGGGATTCAGGCTCCAAAATTCTCATCCTGCGGCACCACCCCGGCGGATGAATCCGCGGTTTCGTACCAAGGTGGCAGTCAGGACGTTATCCTCGGCAATAGGCACGGCGGCCACCGTCGATGATCGACTGCTTATTGAGCATTCCGCGCCTAGCGGCTTAATATAGCGGGTTAAGGTTCGGCGGAGCGCCGCGGTAACAACCGCGCCTCGCCCGGTAAGCATGCATGCCAGCGCGCATCGACAAACGCCAATGCGCGGCGGGTCAGAGAGATCGAATAGCAAAGATGGCAACAAAGACGTCGACTTCGGGTTCAAAATTAGGCGGTCAGTCAGTGACGGCGCAAACGCCCGTCAATGTCGTGATCGTTACCCTGGACAGCCACCTCGCCGGTGCCACCGAGCGCGCGCAAGCGCTACTAAAAAATGAAATCCCCGGTCTGCGCCTGACGCTGCACGCGGCGGCCGAGTGGGAGCAAGACCCCGAGGCGCTGCAGCGCTGCCGCCAGGATATCGCCCAGGGCGACATCATTGTCTCGACCATGTTGTTCATGGACGATCATATCAAGGCGGTGTTGCCGGCACTGGAGGCACGGCGCGATCACTGCGATGCCCTGGTTGGCTGCATGTCCGCCGGCGAGGTGACCAAGCTGACCCGTATGGGTAAGTTTGACATGACCGCCAAACAGGGCGGCGTCATGTCGCTGCTCAAGCGCTTGCGCGGCAGTTCGCGCAAGGCCGAGCAGGAGGAAGGCCAGTCTTCCGGTGGCGCGTCCAGCAACGCCAGCGACGGCGCCAAACAAATGGCCATGCTGCGCCGTATCCCGAAAATCCTGCGGTTTATTCCTGGCACTGCCCAGGATGTGCGGGCCTATTTTCTGGTGCTGCAATACTGGCTGGCTGGCTCGGACGAGAATGTCGCCAACCTGGTGCGCCAACTCATTGACCGCTATGCCGATGGCCCGCGCTCGGCGCTGCGCGGCACGCTCAAGGTTCCGGCGCCCACTGAATATCCCGAGGTGGGCCTTTATCACCCGCGCCTGCGCGGTCGCATCAGCGACAAGCTGGCGAAATTGCCAGCCAAGCTGCCCAAAAATGCCGAGATCAAGGGTCAGGTCGGTTTGCTGGTGATGCGCTCCTACGTGCTGGCGGGCAACACCGGCCACTATGATGGCGTGATCAAGGCGCTCGAGGCCCGTGGCCTGCGGGCGATTCCGGCCTTCGCCAGCGGCCTGGACGCGCGCGCGGCGATCGAAAAGTTTTTCTTCAATAAGGGCAAGCCCAGCGTTGATGCGGTGGTTTCCCTGACCGGCTTCTCCCTGGTTGGCGGTCCGGCCTATAACGACTCCGCCGCCGCGCAGGAGCTGCTGGCCCGGTTGGACGTGCCTTATCTGGCCGCGCACCCGGTTGAGTTCCAAACCCTGGAGCAATGGCAGGCCTCTGATCGCGGCCTGATGCCGGTCGAGGCCACCATGATGGTCGCCATCCCGGAGCTGGATGGCTCCACCGGACCCATGGTTTTCGGTGGTCGCTCGGCCGAGGCGGCGGTGGATCGCGCGCGTGACATGCAGCCCCAGCCCGAGCGTGCGGATACCCTGGCCGCGCGTGTCGAGCGCCTGGTTCGGTTACGCCATACGCCCGCCAAGGATCGCAAGATCGCGGCCGTGCTGTTTAACTTCCCGCCCAACGCGGGGAATACGGGAACAGCCGCTTACCTGTCGGTATTTGAATCACTGTTTCGCACCATGCAGGCGCTCAAGGCCGACGGCTACAAGGTCGAGCTGCCCAAGAATGCCGATGACTTGCGCGAGCGCGTTATCTACGGCAATGCCGCCGTGCATGGCGCCCATGCCAATGTGGCGGCGCGCATCGCGAGCGACGACCATGTCCGCCGTGAGCGCTATCTGGCCGAGATCGAGAGCCAGTGGGGTCCGGCGCCCGGCAAGCAGCAAAGCGATGGCGCCTCGATTTTTGTACTGGGCGAGCACTTCGGCAACGTCTTCGTCGGCATCCAGCCGAGCTTCGGTTGGGAAGGAGACCCCATGCGGTTGTTGTTCGACAAAGGCTTTGCGCCCACCCATGCCTTCTCGGCCTTCTACCGCTATCTGAAGGAAGACTTCGCCGCCCATGCGGTGCTGCATTTCGGCACCCATGGCGCGCTGGAATTCATGCCTGGCAAACAAGCGGGCCTGAGTGCGGCCTGTTGGCCGGATCGGCTCATCGGCGACCTGCCCAATCTTTATCTCTACGCCTCGAACAACCCCTCCGAGGGCACCATCGCCAAGCGCCGTGCCGCCGCGACCCTGGTCAGCTATCTCACGCCCCCGATTGCCAATGCTGGCCTCTATCGCGGCCTGGTTGACCTGAAAGGCTCCATTGAGCACTGGCGTGGACTGACGCCAGAAGCCCCGGAAGACGAACGCCGTGATCTGGCGCAGCTGATTCAGGCTCAGGCGGCCGAGTTGGATCTGTGTGATGCCGAGCCACAGTGGGAGATGAGCGCGGCCGAGGGGCATGTGCAGCGCCTGAATGATGAAATCCTCGAGCTCGAATACACTCTGATTCCCTATGGGCTGCATGTGGTCGGCGAGCCGCCCAATGGCCAGGAACGTCTGGATCTGCTGATGGCGGTGGCCGAGTCCAGCGTCACCGGCGAGGTTAGCCGCGATGCCGTGCAGGCTCTGACCGAAGGCGCCAGCCCGGCGCAAGCGCTGAAGGCCGCCGGTCTCGAGGCCAGCGAGGACAAGGTCGCCCGCTACAGCGAATTGGCCAACTACAACAAGCTGCTGAGCGAGGACCACGAAACCCCGGCCATTCTGCGCGCGCTCTCCGGGCGTTTTGTCAGGCCGGCACCGGGCGGGGATTTGCTGCGCACACCAGAGATTCTGCCCACCGGGCGCAATCTACACGGTTTCGACCCCTTCCGCATTCCCAGCACCTTCGCCTTCAAGGAGGGCGGACGCCACGCCCAGCAGTTGCTGGATCGCTACAGTCAGGACGGGCATCCGCTGCCCGAGTCCATCGCCCTGGTGCTCTGGGGAACGGACAACCTAAAGACCGAAGGTGGCCCCATCGCCCAGGCGCTGCACCTGATCGGCGCCAAGCCCAGGCTCGACAGCTACGGGCGGGTGTGCGGCGCCGAGCTGACTTCCCTGGAAGAGCTTGGCCGCCCGCGCATCGATGTGGTCATGACTCTGTCGGGCATTTTCCGCGATCTGCTGCCACTCCAGACCCAACTGCTGGCCGAAGCCAGCTACCTGGCCGCGACGGCGGATGAGCCTATCGAGCAGAACTTCGTCCGCAAGCACGCCCTAGCCTATCAGCTGGAGCACGGCTGCGACATGGATACCGCCGCGCTGCGCGTTTTCAGCAACGCCGATGGCGCCTATGGCTCCAATGTCAATCATCTCATCGACAACAGCCGGTGGGACGAGGAGGACGAACTCGCCGAGACCTATACCCAGCGCAAGTGCTTCGCTTATGGCCGCGCCGGCAAGCCGGTGCGCCAGGCCGAGCTACTGAAAAGCGTGCTGGGCGAGGTGGAACTGGCTTACCAAAACCTGGACTCGGTCGAACTCGGCGTCACCACGGTGGATCACTATTTCGATACCCTGGGCGGCATCAGCCGCGCGGTTGGGCGTTCCAAGGGCAAGGAGGTGCCGGTCTACATCGGCGACCAGACCCGTGGCGACGGTCAGGTGCGCACCCTCGCCGAGCAGGTGGCGCTCGAGACCCGCACGCGCATGCTCAACCCCAAGTGGTACGAGGGCATGCTCAAGCACGGCTACGAGGGCGTGCGCCAGATCGAGGTCCATGTCACCAACACCATGGGCTGGTCGGCCACCACCGGGCAGGTTGCACCATGGGTCTATCAGCGCATGACCGAAACTTTTGTGCTCGATGAGGAAATGCGCGAGCGCCTGGCGGCATTGAACCCAACCGCTTCGGCCAAGGTCGCCAACCGCCTGCTCGAGGCCCATGAACGTAACTACTGGACGCCCGATGCCAGCACCCTGGAGGCTTTGCGTCGCGCGGGTGAGGAGCTTGAAGATAGGCTTGAGGGCATTACCGAGGGAGTGGCGGCCGCGTGAGTTTGGATCGCCTTCCCCCGGGACTCTTTGGCAGCGGAAACGGCGCCAATGCCGATCCCCTTGCCAATGCAGCCTCGCAACAATCCACCCAGGATTCCAGCCAGGATTCCACCCAGGATTCTACCCAGCACCCGCCGCTTGATGGCCAGGGCAGCGTGCAGGTGCAGCTTGATCCGAGCATCCAGATCGGCAAGGCCAAGGTCTTCGCCGTCTATGGCAAGGGCGGCATCGGCAAGAGCACGACCAGCTCCAATTTGTCCGTGGCTTTTTCCAAGCTGGGCAAAAGGGTGGTGCAAATCGGTTGCGATCCCAAGCACGATTCCACCTTCACCCTGACCAAGTCCTTGGTGCCGACCGTGATCGATGTGCTCGAGACGGTCAATTTTCATCCCGAGGAACTGCGCCTGGATGACTTTGTGTTCGAGGGTTACAACGGGGTCATGTGTGTCGAGGCGGGCGGACCGCCGGCCGGTACCGGCTGTGGCGGTTATGTGGTGGGGCAGACGGTCAAACTGCTCAAGCAGCATCACCTGTTGGACGACACCGACGTGGTGATTTTCGATGTGCTCGGCGACGTGGTCTGTGGTGGATTCGCGGCGCCCCTGCAGCATGCTGATCGCGCGGTCATTGTCACCGCCAACGATTTCGACTCGATTTTCGCGATGAATCGCATCGCATCGGCTATCCTTGCCAAGGCAAAGAACTATAAAGTGCGACTCGCCGGGGTGATCGCCAATCGCAGTGATCAGACCGACGAGATTGATCGTTTCAACGCGGCGGTCGGGCTGAAAACCCTGGCGCATTTGCCCAACCTCGATATCATTCGCCGCAGTCGGCTGAAGAAATCGACCTTGTTTGAGCTGGACTCCACGCCCGAACTCGAAGCAGCCAAACAGCAGTACATGAATCTGGCGCAAGCCCTTTGGGATGGGGTTGATCCCTTATGTGTCAGCCCGATGAAAGACCGCGATCTGTTCGACTTTTTAGGATTCGACTAAATGGCCAATCCCTCCTACCAGCAGCGCCGCGGCCAGATCGAAACCTATTTCGACCGCACCGCCGCCGATGCCTGGAAACGCCTGACCTCTGATGCACCGCTCGGGCGTATTCGCGAGACGGTGCGCCAGGGCCGAGAGCTGATGCGCCAGACCCTGCTTGAGTGGATGCCGCAGGATTTGTCCGGCTGCCGCCTGCTTGATGCTGGTTGCGGAACCGGGTTGCTCAGTGTCGCGGCCGCGCGCCGTGGCGCGGAGGTGGTGGCAGTGGATCTATCCGCCACCCTGATTGATCTCGCGCGCGAGCGAGTGCCAGTCGATCTCAACAGCGGCTCGGTCGCTTTCTCGGTGGGCGACATGCTGGATGCCGAGCGCGGCACCTTCGATTACATCGTCGCCATGGACTCGCTCATCCACTATGAGCCCGAGGATGCGCTGGCGTTGATCCGAGGTTTTGCCGCCCAAGCGCGGCGCGCGGTGATCTTTACCTTCGCGCCCCGCACGCCGGCGCTGGCGCTGATGCATGCGGTCGGTCAGTTCTTTCCGCGCAGTGATCGCTCCCCGGCCATCGTGCCCATCGCGGAGAAACGGCTGCAGGGTCTGATTGAACAGGATGATGGTTTACAAAACTGGCGGGTCGGTCGTTCCGAGCGCATCATTCGCGGCTTTTATACTTCGCAGGGGCTGGAGTTGGTTGCCAAATCATGATGCGTCCCTGTCACCCGAGTGCGCTACGCTGGCTGTGGGTCATGCCGCGAGATCGGGTTTTTGCCGATGATAGTGTGGCTTGCGGGCGCTCGCTTGGCTCGGCACTGTTTTTACGCGCCGGTACGGCGCTGATGGGATTCGGCGGCGGGCTGTTTGCCGTCGGAGCTTTGACCGCGTTGATGGATGCGCTGAGATGATGGATGCGCTGAGATGATGGATGCGCTGATAGGGAGTGCGCTTAGCGGTCACGGCGGACTGGCACTGGGAACCTGGGCCGCGGTGCAGGTGACCGCGCTTGGGTGGTTGATCGCGCCCTGCGGTGCACTGTGCGATCATTTATTCCAGTGGCCGGTCGATGGTGCGCTGGTGGGGCCGGCCTTGGTCAGGTCAAGTGTCGGCAATGGGTTCGTTTCTTCTCTCGAGGCTGTCTTACTTTTCGCTACAATGATCGCCGTGGGGCCGCTCATGCGGCGCATGGGCACCACCCAGACGCGGTCTTTACCAACGGGGCCTGGCTTGCCTGGGCTTCCCTAAATCAAACCGCACACGGAGGACATCCGATGCCATCTGGTTTTATTACGCAGTATATCGACGTCGCTCAGCTCACGCTCTGGGCTTTCTGGTTTTTCTTTTTTGGTGTTGTCTATTTTATCCGTCGCGAGGATAAGCGCGAAGGATATCCTGTCGAATCCCAGCGCATGTTTGGCGCGATCAAAATGATGGAGGGTTTCCCTCCGCTGCCCAAGCCCAAGACCTTTGTGCTGCCACACAATGGTGGTGAGGTCGTTAAACCCAGCCCAGATCGTCCGCAGTACGATTTTAAGCTGGAGCCGGTCGACAACTTCCCCGGCGCTGCATTTCGGCCGGTTGGTAACCCCATGTTGGCTGGCGTTGGTCCGGGCTCCTATGCCGTGCGTTCCGATAAGCCGGACCTTACCCACGGCGGCGAGCCGCGCATTGTGCCCATGCGAGTGGCCAAGCATTTTTCCGTGGTCGATAAGGATCCGGATCCGCGCGGCATGACCGTGATCGGAGCCGACGGTGAAGTTGGTGGTAAGGTCACCGAAATCTGGGTGGATCGCTCCGAGCCTCAGGTGCGTTACCTCGAGCTCGAAACCAGCAACAAGAAGAAGGTGCTGCTGCCAATCAACATGTGCGTGGTCAAGGGCAAGAAGCAGCAAGTGAAAGTCCAATCCATCAATGGCGCGCACTTTAACGATGCTCCCACCCTGGCCAGCTACGACCAAATTAGCCTGGCTGAAGAGGACAAGGTGACAGCCTACTATGGCGGCGGCACCCTCTATGCTACTCCTGATCGGGCGGAGCCCTTTCTGTGAGTGAGTACGAAGTCGAGCCGGTTCCCGGCTTGCCTGGGCTCCTCCCCGAGGGGGAGGAGCTGCTTTGGCAGGGCACCCCGCTGTGGGTGCCGCTTGCCAAGCGGGCGTTTTATGTTCGCTCGGTGCTGATTTACTTCGGGATATTGATCCTGCTGCGGTGCGCTTTCATTCTCGCCGATGGCGATGGATTTGTCGTTGCGCTGCAATCCGCCCTCTGGCTCGGATTCCTTGGGTTGGTTGCTGGCTCCATCTTGACGCTGCTTGCCTGGCTCTATGCACGTTCCACCATCTATAGCATCACTAGCCGACGGGTGGTGATTCGTTTTGGGGTGGTGGTGCCCATGGCGGTGAATTTGCCATTCAAAAGTATCGAGAGTGCCGGTCTGCGTGTTTACAATGATGGCTCGGGCGATATTCCGCTGGCGCTTGTCCCTTCGCAGAAGGTTAATTTTCTGATCATGTGGCCGAATGTTAGGCCCTGGCATTTCTCCAAGGCGCAACCGATGCTGCGCGCTCTTCCCGAGATCGAATCAGTCGCCGAACTGCTGGCCGACGCGCTCAAAGCCGCTTCCGCTGCCGAAGCCAATGCACAGTCCGGTTATAGCTCCGAGTCCGGCTCCGAAAAAGATCGGCAGGATGACGACTCAAGACAACTGGAGTCCGTGACTTCCTCCTCTGGGGCCGAGGCAAGAGCGACCGAATCCTTGGCGACATCACCGTCGCCCTGAACAGACTGCGCAACAGGAGGTAGGATCCTTGAGTGACCCATTCGAGGGACGGGGTTTTCCGCGTCCCGTACTGATTGGCGCGGCCATTCTAATCAGCTTTACCATTGCCGTGGCGGCCTTTGTGCGGCTGACCGGCATCGGCAAGAGCGAAAACGAGTTTGCCGCAATCGCGGCCGAGCGCGAATTGCATTTTCGCGAGATCAATCCGAGTACCATTGAGGTGATTGCCGAAGGGCAGCGTATTGCTCTGCTTGATTCCAATGAGGATGGCTTTATCTTTGGCGTGCTGCGCGGGCTTGGGCATCATCGCAAGGTCAGCGAAGCTGATATTGATCGCCCTTATATCGTGTCCATGCGCGTTGATGGGCGCCTGGTGCTTGAAGATCCGACAACTGGTGAACAACTTGATCTGCGAGCCTACGGCGCGGACAACGCCTCCGCCTTTCGCGAGTTGTTGCAAGCCGGGCATCAAGAGTCCACTTCTCCTTCCGTGGCGGTTCCGGCAACTGGTTTGCCAGGGCAGCCAGACCCCGCTCGCTAACTTCAGCCGTTTCTGCACATGCTGAGCCTTGCGCTCGCGATTCTCTACGCGCTTTTTTTGTGGTGGTTCAGTACTGGTGTGATCCTTTTTCTGGACCGCCTGCCGCCGCGAACTTATCGCTTTAGTCTGCTCGGCGCCACCTTGCTAGGTGGTGCATCGGTGGTGGTGGCTGTTTGGGTCGCGGATCGAGCTGACACTCTTGGCGCCTATGCCGGCTTTACCAGTGGCGTTTTGATCTGGGGTTGGCTTGAAATGACCTATTTCATGAATGCCATCACAGGTCCGCGCAAGGTTGCTTGTCCGCGCGACTGTCATCGTCGGCAGCGTTTTTGGTTGGCGATTCAGACCAGCCTTTATCATGAGCTGGCCATTGTGGCTGTTGGGCTGCTGCTGTTTGCTGTGACTTTCGGGCAAGCCAACCAAATGGCGGCCTGGACTTTTGCAGTGCTTTGGTGGATGCGCTGGAGCGCCAAGCTGAATCTGTTTTTTGGGGTGCCCAATCTGAATGAGGACTGGCTGCCCGGGCATCTGCGGTTTTTGACCAGTTATCTGGCCAAACGGCCAATGAATCTGCTATTCCCGGTCTCGGTGACGGTGGCGACCGTGGTGATGACGCTGCTGATCGAGCATGCACTCGATTTTCCCCCAGGTAGCTTTACCGCGCAGGCGGCTGTATTGGCAGCCAGTCTGCTTGCGCTGGCCATCCTTGAGCACTGGTTTCTGGTGTTGCCGGTGGCCGATGCCGCGCTATGGGATTGGGTGTTTGAACCCGTTGATGCGTCGCGCGCTGGCACGGAGCAAGAATAATCCCACTCAGCGACTTCTACGCAATAACTGTTGCTTGGAGCATATTGTTTAGACGGTTTCTGTGTCGGCTCTGCTTATGCACCAAAAATGTCTTGCTTGCGATGCCGCTGGTCCGGCACTCTGGCAAAGCAGCCAAAAGGGGGTTAAGCTTAGCCAAACGCCGTGCCTTGGAGTTGGGTTAAAGTTCCCAGCCGATGGGTGATTTTTTCTGACTGGCCATGCCGCCATTGGAGAAGCCTCGGAGGACGCCCATGCGTATCTCATTGGTGCACGTTATGAGTTGGTTGGCAACTTTTCAACGCGGCGCATATGTCCATCGCGATGCCGGTACGCTGGATCTTTTTCTCGCTTCTGTTTTCCGAGACCCAGGTCTTGATTTCCCGGCTCTCGCGGCTGCGTTGCGTGCCAGGGTTCTGCATTCTCTTCGCTCTTTGCTTCCCCGTCTTATTTCCTCCGACAATACTGCTTCTCCTCAAGTCTTTGGTTTTGCGCTTTTCGCTAGGACAGGATGGTGGCGCCCTTCTCGGTGGTGCTGCTATCTTGATCGAGGTACCTGGCCGGAAGGTTTTCACTATTTGGGCAACATGTTGCCGCTGAACCGCTCCGAGGTTGCCGCCTGATGACTAGCATGATGCCTGTTGAAATTTCGCCAGAGTTGTTGACCCGATTTAGCCGTTTTGACCGTCCCGGCATGCCCCCACCCGCACCCGATGCTTGGGCCGAAAGCTTTAGTGGGGAGGATTATTGCAGGACACTCAAGGAAGTGGGGCGGCATCCGGACGAGACCCTGGCGCTCTATCTACACATTCCCTTTTGTCCCGGGCGCTGTCTGTACTGCGGCTGCAATACGACCGTCACCCACAATAGCCAACGCATCGACAGCTACCTTGACGCACTTGAGCGCGAGGTTGGAATGGTTGGGGACGCCATCGGAACCGGACGCGATGTGCTGCAACTTCATGTCGCCGGCGGCACGCCAAATTATCTCAACGATGCTCAACTCACGCGCTTGGTGGAATTGGTTAGCAGCCGTTTCCGCATCCTGCCGGAGACGGATGCGTCGATTGAGTGCGATCCGCGGCGCACCTCTGCCGGGCAACTCGAGTTACTGCACGCTTTGGGTTTTCGGCGCGTCACACTTGGTGTGCAGGATCTCGAGCCTAGAGTGCAGCGATCCATCGGTCGTATTCAGTCCATTGATCTGGTGCGTGATGTCTACTGGATGGCGCGCGAGATTGGCTTTGATTCCATTGGCTTTGATCTTATCTACGGTCTGCCCGAGCAAACGGCCGCGAGCTTTCAGTCCACGCTTGATGCCGTGATCGAGATGGCGCCTGACCGGGTGGCCTGCTTCGGTTATTCCCGTGGAACCAGTCTTGCCATGCACCAGCACGCGATTGATATCCACCGGCTACCCGATGACATGGAGCGGCAGCGTTTGTTCGAACAGGCTGTCAAGTCCTTTTTGGCCTCCGGTTATGTGTGGGTCGGGCTGGATACCTTTGTCCTCGATACCGATGAACTGGCCATCGCTCAGGATGAAGGGCGGCTGGGGCACAACTGTATCGGCTATACCACAATGAAAGCGGATAATACCATTGGCCTGGGGACGGGGGCCGCTGGTGAAGTCCACGGTCACTGCGTCCAGAACGAGCCTAATCTCGCGATATGGGAAGCGATGATCGAGCGTGGAGAATTTCCCATTGCCCGTGGGCATCTGCTCAATCCAACCGACCGCCGCCGTCGCGAGGCGATCGGCTATCTCATCTGCAATCTCGAACTTCCGCTGGAACTGGCCGAAGGTTGCTTTGACGAGGAATACCGGCGTCTGGCGGCCTACGCCAGCGATGGCCTGGTCGATGTCGAGGATAACAAGCTGCGCATCACCCCGACCGGTCGCTATTTGCTCCGCCACCTGTGCACCGAGCATGAGGCCTACTTCGCCTGGGATCGTGCCCGCTGGCATTTTTCCAGATCCCTGTGAGCGTTTTGTGAAGCCACATGTCCCAGTCAGATTTCCAGCCAGATTCCCAGTTGTATTCCCAGCTGCACTCACAGCCTGATAAAGAACAGCCAGCGCGCATTGGGCCCAATGCGATTATCCGTGTTGGCGAGGCGCTCTTGGCACTCGAGAACGCCGAGGTGGCGGAGCGAATTTTCGCCGTTGCTGGTCTATCCCGTTATCGTCAGACTCCGCCCTCGGAGATGGTGCCAGAGGCTGAGGTGATTGCATTGCAGCAGGCCCTGCGCGCGGAGCTCCCGGTTGATGCCGCCGCTGCTGTCTCGCGCGATGCCGGGCTACGCACCGGGGATTATCTGCTCGCGCACCGCATCCCCAAGCCGGCCCAGCGTGTGCTGAAATTGCTCCCTCCGGGGCCGGCCTGCCGCATGCTGCTGAAAGCGGTGGCGAAAAACGCCTGGACCTTTGTCGGCAGCGGTCACTATGGATTTGAGATGGGGCGCCCGGTGCGGGTTTCCATCGCCCAGTGTCCAATCTGCCGCGATGCCACAGCCAGTTTTCCGGTCTGCGATTTCTACGCCGGCGCCTTCGAGCGCTTGTGCCAAAGCCTGGTCAGTCCGCGTGCGCAAGTGCGCGAAACCCAGTGCCAAGCGCTTGGCGCCGCAGCCTGTCAGTTCGAGATCGACTGGCGGCGCTGAGTATTCCGTCCCTCGGTCGGTTGGCCCCAGTCTCCACTCCTCGGGGTCTCGTTTCGACCGCTCACGTCCAGTCCTTCTCAATTCACGGCATCCCATGCTGCCTTCCCTGGCATCTCTGTTCACAGCTCTGCTGCTCGGTGCCCTGCTGCCGGGCCTGTGGCTGGGCGCACGCCATCGACAAAAGAGTCACCTGTCTTCCGTGGGGCGTTCTGACGCGCCCCTGTGGACGTCGTCCAGCTTAATCGATCATTTGGCGGAGTCGGTCATTGTGCTGGACGGTGAAGGAGAGCTGCGTTTTGCTTCCCCCTCGTTTCAGGAACTCCTTGGTATCGAGAGTCCCGCTTTGCTGGGACGCAATCTGCTCGACTTTGTGCATCCAGATGAGCAGAGTGCCGTCATGGAGGTTCTGCAATGGCTGAAGGACGCCGACGCCGAGCATGTTGAGAGGCTCATGCCTGAACCTTTGGGCGCGCGCCCGCGTCTTTACTCCGAGCAACGCCTGTTCACCCTGGCTGGATGGTGTTGGTTTGGCTGGTCTTATACCCGTTTGCCCGCTGACAAGGGGGCGGCTTCGTCCATCATTGGTGTGGGGCGCGACATTGGCGCACGCAAACGCGTTGAGCAGGAACTGCGCAAAACCGAGTCCATTCTGGCCAGCGTCGGCGATCCAGTATCCCTGGTGGATACCAACTACGTGTATCGCTACGTCAATACAATCTATGAGCGGCTCATTGGGAAGCCGCGTGTCGCGATCATGGGCCACCGGGTATCGGACATCCTTGGTGAAAAGGTATTCAACAACCAGATCAAACATCGCCTGGACCGGTGTTTCGAGGGCGAAACCGTCACCTTCGATGACTGGTTTGAGCTGCAGCCCGGCAGTCGTTCCTTTATGTCGATGACCTATCGGCCCTACCGGGACGACGCTGGCAAGGTGATAGGGGCCGCGGTGACCGGCCGGGACAATTCGGCGCTGAGGCGCGCGCGCGATCAAGTCGAACTGGCTCTAGAGAAGTTTCGAGTGGTCTTCGAGCACTTCCCGCTCGGCATCCTGCTGATTGATGCGTTGGGCAATATTGCCGAGGCCAATCCGGTTGCGCATCGATTACTCGAGCATGGCTTTAACAGTTATCTTGGTCCCTATCAGGGGCCGCAAATCGAAGATCCAGCCTGGGCCTTTGTCGATGCCAATCAGCAGCCGTTGACGACCAGCTACTTGCCAATGGTGCGCGCGTTGCGCGAGCGATGTCTGGTGGCTGATGAGATTCTCGGCTGTCTGCGCGCTGACGGCAGCCTGCTGTGGCTGAATGTCACAGCAGCCCCTTTGCCAGGAAGCGCGCGGGCCGTGGTCGTCGCCCTTGAGGATGTTACCCTGCGCCGGTCTGCCGAGGCGGCGCAACAAGAATTGCTGGCCATGCGCGAGAGTGAACGCCGTTTTCGCATCATGGCCGATGGTGTGCCAATGATTTTGTGGGTGGCCGATCAGCATGGCGAACTTGAGTTTGCCAATGCCGTGTTTCGCCAGTTTTTTGGACTGCCCGCAGAAGCCTCTGGGCCGCTTGGTCAGCTGTGGTCGCAGGTGTTGCATCGCGAGGATCTGCATTCCCTGCAAGAGTCTTTGCGTGCCAACGCGCATCAGCCGTCGGGCTTCGAGATGCAATGTCGGGTGCGAGACCGCGATGGCGAATGGCGCTGGATGCAGGTATCAGCCGCGCCGCATCGCGCTAGCAGCGGTGAGGTGTTGGGCCTGGTGGGAGCCATGCAGGATATTAGTGCGCGCCGCCGCGCGGAGGCGGAATTGCGCAAATCCCGCGATCAGTTGCGCGAACGGGCCGAACGCCTGGCGCGCCTAACGTTGCAGCTAACCCTGACTGAGCAGCAGGAGCGGCTGCGGATCAGCTGCCTGTTGCACGATCATTTGCAGCAGGACATGGTGGCGGTCAAGTTTCAACTGGCCAAGCTGGCCGCGAATCCAAGTCTGGTTGGACAGGAGGGATTGGCGCAGGCCATTGCGCTGATTGATCAGGCGATATCCACCGGTCGCACGCTGAATGCCGACTTGAATCCACCGCTGTTGCATCACGGGAGCTTCGGCGCTGCCCTGGGCTGGTTGGCGGAGCGTTTCCGTGCTCGTCATGGATTGCAGGTGCACCTGCGGGTTGAGCTAGACCTGCGCTTCGAACAGGAACAATGGCGTATTCTGCTTTTTGAATCAGTGCGCGAACTCTTGTTGAATGTAGTCAAGCATGCCTCGGTTAGCGAGGCAGTTGTGACGCTCAGGCTCGAACAGGGTGGGGGCGTGCTGGTGCGAGTGGAAGATGCCGGGTGTGGATTCGGCCTCGACGACGGCGCGTCCGATGCAGGCATGGGGCTTGGTCTGGTGGCCATTCACGAGCGTTTGACCTTGCTCGATGGTAGGCTGACAGTCGCGAGCGGGGCGGGTCTGCGCGGGACAAGAGTTGCGCTGCGCGTGCCTTTGAGCAAGACCAGTCAGGAAGAAGTGGTTGTGCCTCGGCACTTGGCCGGAGTTGCACGCGCGAATCGGCTACCTAATGCGTCTAGGACCACGCGGAGCTTGCGGATTCTGCTCGCGGATGATCATGTCATGATCCGTCAGGCACTGGCCACTTTGCTAAATGCCGAGCCCGATATGCAGGTCGTGGGCGAGGCGTCCGACGGATTCGAGGCGATTGAGCTGGTGCAGCGACTTCTGCCCGATGTGGTGATCATGGATTTCACCATGCCCGAACTCGACGGACCTGCTGCAACGCGCCTGATCCGCGAGCACTGGAGGCAGGTGCGGGTGATTGGTCTCTCGGTGCAAGAGGACGAGCGCTGGGCGGCGGAGATGCGTGACGCCGGCGCCGAGGATGCAATCAGTAAGGCCGAAGTCAGCGAGGTTCTCATTGAGCGTCTGCGTGAAACTGTCTGATTTGGCAGGCCTGATTTGGCCTGATTGACTTGTCTGCTCTGCGCTGGGTTCAGCGCGGGCTGTTAGCGCCTGGACTCAGGTCGCGTCGACAAAGAGATCATCCGGTGGATCAAGCAGGCTCTGGAGTTGTTCGACCGACTCGACTGCCGCGTCCGTTTGGCCAAAGCGCGCGATATGAAAGAGTGCCTCTCCCTCGGTGACCAACGGCAGATTGGTGCGTCCGATGATGATGCCGCTCACCGGCGCATTGACCGGCGTGTCGCTGTCGCCAAAGGGGTCGGAGATAGTGGCGAGTTGTTCGCCACGGCCGACGCGCGCACCAAGACGCTTGACCTGGCCAAGCACGCCACTCTGACCGGCACGCGCCCACTGGGTCGAACGCGCCAGCGCTGGTTGGGTGGATGGTGCGCGCCGGGAACGCCGCAGCATGCCGAGGTGGCGCATCACGCCCAGCGCGCCGCGCAGACCGGCGCGAATGGCCAATTCATTAAAGCGCAGTGCCTCGCCACCTTCATAGACCAGCACCGGCACGCCGAGCGCGGCGGATTCCGCGCGCAGCGAGCCGTCGCGCAGTTCAGAATTAATAATCACCGGGGCGCCAAAGGCACTGGCCAAGTCGAGCAGGCCGATGTCATCCAGGGCCGCGCGAAGCTGCGGCAGGTTCTCCCGGTGCGCGGCGCCGGTGTGTAGATCGATGCCCAGATCGCTGTCTTTCACCACCTCGTTGAGCACAATGGCGGCCAGGCGCGCGGCCAAGGAGCCGCTTTCGGAGCCGGGAAAGCTGCGGTTTAAATCGCGCCGATCAGGCAGATAGCGCGACAGACGAATAAAGCCATAGACATTCACCACGGGCACGGCGAGCAGGGTGCCGTGCAGATGGCGCAGCGCGGTCATGGCGAGCAACCGGCGGATAATCTCGATGCCGTTGATTTCGTCGCCATGCACGGCGGCAGTGACGAACAGTCGCGGCCCCGGACGGCGTCCATGCAACACATGCACCGGAAGGACAACGGGGTTCTGGGTGAACAGGCTTGGCAGGGTGATGTCGACACGGGTGCGACTACCTGGGGCGATCAGCTGATCGGAGATCTTCAGAGGCGCGGGAGTCATGCCGCGGTGTGCCGGGCGCGCCTAACCCTTGCCACGGGTGCGTGTTTTTCCGGCGATAGCGTCCTTGACCAGAAAATCGATAATCATGCCAGCGATGTCCTTGTTGGTGGCGGCCTCGATGCCTTCGAGCCCGGGGGAGGAGTTGACCTCCATCACCAAAGGGCCGTGATTGGAGCGCAGGATATCCACGCCGGCCACATTGAGCCCAATGATGCGCGCCGCGCGCACGGCCGTTGAACGTTCCTCGGGTGTGATGCGGATCAGGTTGGCGCTACCGCCGCGATGCAGGTTGGAACGGAACTCACCCTCCTTGGCCTGGCGCTTCATCGCCGCCACCACCTTGTCGCCGATAACAAAGCAACGGATGTCAGTCCCGCGTGATTCCTTGATGTATTCCTGCACCAGAATGTTGACACGCAGCCCCATGAAGGCCTCGATCACGCTCTCGGCCGCCTGCTGGGTCTCGGCCAGCACCACGCCGATGCCCTGGGTGCCTTCCAGCAGTTTGATGACCAGGGGCGCGCCGCCGACCATTTTGATCAAATCCTGCACATCGTCGGGCGCGTGCGCAAAGCCCGTCACCGGCAATCCGATGCCCTTGCGCGAGAGCAACTGCAGCGAGCGCAGTTTGTCGCGCGCGCGGGTGATGGCGACGGACTCATTGAGCGGATAGACGCCCATCATCTCGAACTGGCGCAGTACCGCCGTGCCGTAGAAGGTCACGGAGGCGCCAATGCGCGGGATCACGGCATCGAAGCCCGACAGGGATTCGCCGCGATAATGAATCGAGGGCGCGTGCGAGGTGATGTTCATATAGCAGCGCAGCGCATCAATCACCCGCGCCTCATGCCCACGCGCGCGCGCGGCCTCGAGGATGCGTCGGGTCGAGTAGAGGCTGGGATTGCGCGAAAGGATGGCGATTTTCATGCGTCTCTTCCCGCTCGCAGGGTCTCGATCAACAGCAGTATCACGCCGAGGGTAATGGCACTGTCAGCCAGGTTGAAAGCCGGCCAGTGCCATTCACCATAATGGACATCGATGAAATCCACCACCCGCCCGGTGCGCAGGCGGTCGATCAGATTGCCGATGGCGCCGCCAATGAGAAGCGCCAGTGCCGCCGCGGTCAGGTGCTCGCGGGCGTTGAGGCGCAGCAGCCAGCTCACCAGCACAATGGTCACCAGTACCGCGAAGCCAGCAAAGAGCCAGCGTTGCCAGCCGCCGGCGTCGGCCAGCAGGCTAAAAGCAGCGCCCTCGTTGTGCATCAGCGTTAGGTTGAGCAGGGGCATGAGCGCGACCGGCTCGTGCAGCGGCAATAGGCGCTCGGCCAGCCCTTTGCTGAGCTGATCGAGCGCGATCACCATGGCGGACAGCCACAGCCAATGCGCTCGGCTCGGGTTGAATCCAGACATGCTGCCCCTGATCAGATCCCTCATCAAGCCCATCATCAAGCCCATCATCAAGCAAAGCGCCGGGTCTCGCCGGCGCCGGCGATGTTCTCGACACAGCGCCCGCACAGCCGCGGATGCTCGGCATGGGCGCCAACATCGGCGCGATGATGCCAGCAGCGCACGCATTTTGGGTGCGGGCTTGGGCGTACCTGGACGCGCAGCCCATCGGCGGCTTCGCTCGCGTCCGCCGGTGCCTGGTCGAGGGCATGCACTCGCGCCTCGGAGGTAATAAAGACAAAGCGCAGTTCATCGCCCAGCCGGTTTAGGATGCCGGCCAGCTCGGGCGCGCAGTAGAGCGCGATCTCAGCATCCAGGGCCGCACCGATCAGTCCGGACTTGCGCGCCTCTTCCAGTGCCTTGCCGATGGCCGCGCGGCACTCGAGCACTTGGTTCCAGGCCGCCGTGTCGAGCGGATCGCTGTCATCGAGCGCGAACAGGCTGTCATACCAGGTGGCGGTGAAGACGCTTGATGGAGGCTCCCGATGGGGATCGCGACCCGGCTCCCGACCAGGAATGTACTGCCAGAGTTCATCGGCGGTGAAGCTCAGGATGGGTGCGAGCCAGCGGCTCATGGCCTCGATAATGTGGTACATGGCGCTCTGACAGGAGCGCCGCGCGAGGCTGTCGGTGGCCGTGGTGTACTGGCGGTCCTTGATGACATCCAGGTAAAAACCGCCCATGTCGAGCACGCAAAAATTGTGCAGCCGGTGGTAGATCAGATGGAACTGATACTCCTGGTAGGCGCCGGTGATCTCCTGCTGCAGCTCCTGGGCACGCGCCACCGCCCAGCGATCAAGTGCGATCATCTCACCCGGGGCGACCAGATCCCGCGCGGGGTCGAAGCCGTCGAGATTGGCCAGCAGAAAGCGCGCGGTATTGCGAATGCGTCTATAGGCATCGGCGGTGCGCTTGAGGATCTCATCGGACACGCTCATTTCGCCGCGATAGTCGGTTGCCGCCACCCACAGGCGGATAATATCAGCGCCGAGGGTCTTGACCACCTGCTGGGGGCTGACCACATTACCCAGGGACTTTGACATCTTGCGTCCCTGCTGATCCACGGTAAAGCCATGGGTCAGGACGGTCTTGTAGGGTGCCCCGCTTCCACCAGGATTCACGCCAGGGCCCGTACCGGGTCCGTGCATGGCAACGGATGTCAGCAGCGAGGATTGGAACCAGCCGCGATGCTGGTCTGAGCCTTCGAGGTAAAGATCGGCCGGGGCCGTTAGGTCCGCGCGCTGTTCGAGCACGCAGGCGTGGGTCACGCCTGAGTCGAACCAGACATCAAGCGTGTCGGTCACCTTCACATAGTCCGCCGCCTCGGCCGCCGGCAGCAGGTCGCCCGCCTGCAGCTCGAACCAGGCATTGATGCCGCCCTGTTCAATGCGCCTGGCAACGGCTTCGATCAGTTCCGGCGTGCGTGGATGGCGGTCGCCGCTGTGCTTGTGCACTAGCAAGGTGATGGGCACGCCCCAGGTGCGCTGCCGGGAAATGCACCAGTCGGGTCGGTTGGCGACCATGCCGTGAATGCGTGACTGGCCCCAGTCGGGCAACCAGCGCACGGCATCGATGGCCTCCAGCGCCGCCTTCCTGAGTCCGCGTTGCTCCATGCCGATGAACCATTGTGGCGTGGCGCGGAAGATCACCGGCGTTTTGTGTCGCCAGCAGTGCGGATAGCTGTGGCTGAAGCGCGACGCACGCAGCAGGGCGCCCCGGGCTTTGAGGATTTCCACCACCTGTTCGTTGGCATCAAAGACATTTTCGCCCGCCAGCAGCGGGGTGCCGGGGATAAAACGCCCATCGCCGCCGACCGGGTTATCCACCCGCAGCTTGTAGCGGTTGCCGACCAGATAGTCCTCCAGACCATGACCGGGCGCGGTATGCACCGCACCTGTGCCGGCCTCCAGGGTGACATGCTCGCCCAGGATGACCGGCACTTCCCGATCATAAAAAGGATGGGCCAGTTTCATGCCCTCGAAGGCATGGCCGGGACCATAGGCAATCACCCGGTAATGGGCGATGTCCCAGCGATCCATGGCGTCCTTGATCAGCCCCTCGGCGATCAGCAGGCGTTCGCGCCCGCCATGGGGGCTGTTTGGCCCATCCTCCACCTGCACCAGGGCATATTCCAGATCTGGATTGAGCGCGACGGCCTGATTGGCCGGCAGGGTCCAGGGCGTGGTGGTCCAGATGACCACTGACATGGGGCCTTCGCCCCGCTTGGAATTGGGGCCGTCTGGGACCGCATGGCAGCGTGCGAACAGGGCGTCGTCTTCCTGCACCGGGAAGCGCACATCCACCGCGATGGATTCTTTTTCGGCGTATTCGACCTCGGCCTCGGCCAGGGCCGAGCCGCAGTCGATGCACCAGTGCACCGGCTTGGCGCCTTTGTGCAAATGCCCGGCCTCAATGATGCGCCCGAGCGAGCGCACGATCTCGGCCTCGAAGGCCGGGGCCATGGTCAGGTAGGGATTGGCCCAGTCGCCCAGCACGCCCAGACGCTTGAAGTCCTCGCGCTGGCCATCAACCTGTTTGCCCGCGTAGTCGCGGCAGGCATCGCGGAACTGGGTGGCGGTGATGCGATGACCCGGCTTGCCCTTTTTCTTCTCCACCTGCAGCTCAATCGGCAGCCCGTGACAGTCCCAGCCCGGCACATAGGGCGCGTCCAGGCCATCGAGGGTGCGAGCCTTGACGATGATGTCCTTGAGGATTTTGTTCACCGCATGGCCGATGTGAATGGCACCATTCGCATAGGGCGGACCATCGTGCAGAATGAACTTGGGCGCTCCGGCGCGCGCGGCGCGAATTTGGCCGTAAAGATCGCTCTGCTCCCAGCGCTTGAGCATCTCTGGCTCGCGCTGGGCGAGATTGCCCTTCATCGGAAACTCGGTCTTGGGGAGATTCAGGGTGTCTTTGTAGTCGGTGTCGGACTGAGTCACGGGGTTGCTGTCCTTGGTCGTTATCGTCGATTCGCCTTGTCGTGGCGAATCAGTTCTTGAAGCTGAATGTGGATGGGTAAAGGAGCTTGGCCCTAGGGCGCGAAAACCGCCCTGGCCGCCGCGCTGTCGCGAGCGATCT
Organism: Thiorhodovibrio winogradskyi; assembly: GCF_036208045.1. NCBI lineage: Bacteria > Pseudomonadati > Pseudomonadota > Gammaproteobacteria > Chromatiales > Chromatiaceae > Thiorhodovibrio > Thiorhodovibrio winogradskyi. The sequence goes on from NZ_CP121472.1 coordinate 829,286, forward strand.
GTTCGCGCAGTGCCGCGAGGGATGAAAACTTCTGTTCCGGGCGCAGCCAGGCGCGAAATTCAACCCGCAGGTGCGCGCCATAGATGTCGCGCGCGAAGTCGAACAGATGCACCTCAAGTCGGGCCTTGGTGCCATTGACCGTGGGGCGAACACCAACGTTGGCCACGCCCGGCAGGGCGTCCCGGTCCCGTACCCGTGTCAGATCATGGTTTAGATCATGGGCCAGGTCATGCTTCAGGCCATGCACCAGCACCGCATAGACACCGCTCAGCGGCGTGGCATGCCGGTGCAGGTGAATGTTGGCTGTTGGAAAACCCAGTTCGCGCCCGCGCCTGTCGCCATGGGCGACCCGGCCATGCAGGCAGTAGGGCCGTCCCAGCAGCCGGCGCGCCAGGGCCAGATCGCCATCCGCCAGCGCCGCGCGCACCCGGGTGCTGCTGATGCGCTCCTCACCATCGCGCACCGTGGCGAGATTCGCAACCTCGAATCCATGGGCTTGGCCGTAATCGCTGAGCATGTGATAGTCGCCCGCGCGCTGACGGCCAAAGCGGAAATCGTCTCCCACCAGCAGATAACGCATGCCAAGCCCATCAACTAGCAGGCGGGAGACGAAGGCCTCGGGAGCAAGATCGGCCAGCGTCCGGTCGAAGCGCAGCACCACCAATTGCTCGATGCCGTCCGCGGCCATCACTCGCGCCTTCTCGCGCAGCCGGGTCAGTCGTGCCGGCGCCCGCGCGGGCGCGAAAAACTCCATCGGCTGCGGCTCGAAGGTGATCACGGTCGCCGGCACCTGGTGGCCACGGGCAAGCTCAAGCAGCCGCCGGAAGACGGCCCGATGGCCAAGATGCACGCCATCGAAGTTACCAATGGTCGCGACACAGCCGCGGTTGGAGGCACGCAGATTATGGAGGCCGCGGATTAGGCGCATGGGGGTCTGAGAGATGGTGGAAGCGGGCAGTTTGGGGACCGGTGATGCGGTCGGCCTTGTTGAAATGGAAACTCGGCTTCGGTGAGATGCGGGGGCATGGTTCTAATTGGGCAGCGCCCTCGGATTTTAAGTCCCCGCAGGGGCGCAATACCAAAGCCTGCCTTGACGTTTGTTTGATGGAGCTCGACATTTTAGCGGAAAACAAGGCCAAAGACGTGGTCGGTCTTGCGAGATTTCAAGAGCATCGATTTCAAGAGCATCATAGTGAAGGTCGTGAGCGAGTTGGCTCAGGCCAACTTTGCTCGTCTCGCGGCCTGGCCTGATCAGCTCTGCTGTTTGAATCCTGGTCTGCTGGGGTGGGTAGAGCGCAAGGTTGCCGTTCCGGGCGGACATGCTTTCCCCGAAATCCCAGCACTATAAGCGTCAGTGGATAGACTGATGCGCCGACTAGGATCAGGCCTGTCAGCGGTAATATGCCGTCGGCGAAGCCCGGGTCTCTTGAGACTGGCATTCTTGTTACTATCCACGCGATCAACAGTGCCATGACGGCGGTGCCGAGGGCTGAGCGCAGCAGCAGTCCGGACCAGCCAGGTCGTAGCTTGGCATGCTGCGCGCGCAGCATGGCTCGGAGGAGTAATCCGACGCCTAGGGCGGTTGCGACTGATGTGGCGAGCGCGAGACCCGCATGCCCAAAAGGCCTCATCAGCAGGACACTCAGAACTAGGTTGGTAGCCAGGCTGATCAGGCCGATGCGCAGCGGCGTTGTTAGATCGTTGCGGCTGAAAAAGCCGGGGGCGATCACCTTGTACGCCATGAAAAAAGGCAGGCCCAAGGCGTAGGCCATGAGTGCTCGCGAAGTCTGGTGGACATCCGCCGCATCGAAATGATCGGAAGAAAACAGGGTTGCGATCATGGGTTCGGCCAGCAGCAACAGGCCGGTGGCCGCTGGCAAGCCAAGCAACAGCACCCAGCGCAGCGCCCAGTCGAGTGTGGTGTTGAAGTCATCGGAACGCCCGGTCGCGTGGATGCGCGTGAGTCGCGGCAGTATGGCAGTGCCCAGGGCTGCACCAAGAATACCAAGCGGAAAATCCATCAGGCGCTCGGCGTAATAGAGCCAGGAAATGCTGCCGGCAAGCAGAAAGGACGCCAGCAGGGTGTCGAGCAGCAGGTTGATTTGCGTCACGGACATGCCAATCAGCGTGGGGCCCATGGCGGCCAGCAGGCGGGCCAGTTCCGGGTTGTGCCAGCTGATGCTTGGGGTGACTAGCAGCCCAAGGCGCGCCAGTGCGGCCAGTTGCAGGGCAAGCTGGGCCAGCCCACCGAAGAGAACACCCCAGGCGAGGGCAAAAACCGGTTGCTCGAGTCTGGGTGCGAGCAGCAAGGCGCAGCCGATCAGAGAGAGATTCAGCAGCGCTGGGGTCAGGGCAGGGACGGCGAAGTGCTCAAGGCTGTTGAGCACCGCGCCGGCCAGGGCCGTGAGACCGATGAACAGCAGATAGGGTAGCGTCAGGCGCAAGAGCGCGCTGGTTAATTGCAGTTGTTGGCCGTCCGCGCTAAAGCCGGGTGCCAGCAGCCACACCAGCACCGGGGCCGCGAGTAGGCCCAAGCCGGTGATCAGCAGCAGCAGTGCGGTGAGCGAACCGGCAAACTCGCTGATCAGCTTGCGCCTGGCCTCATGAGGGTCGCAGCCCTGACCGCCGGTGCGTGTCAGCGCTGGGATCAGGGCGGCGGCAAAAGCACCCTCGGCGAACAGCCGTCGCATCATATTGGGAAGCCGGAAAGCGACGAAGAAGGCATCAGTCGCCTGACTGGCGCCGAACAAACGCGCAATTAAAAAATCGCGCGCGAATCCGAGCAGGCGCGAGAGGAGTGTGCCGCCGCCGACCTGGGCAACAGCACCCGCGAGCGATGCGGAGGACTCGGCTTGAGACATGGAGAGCTTGGTCGAGCTGAGCTTGGTTGACAGCAATTCCAAATCTGGCTGTTTCATCTGGTGTAGAAACGGCTTCCAGCCGCTTCATGACGCGCCAAGATGGCGCGTCTACTGATAAACGGGCCAACAATCGGGCGCTGGATAACGAATTTTGGAATTGCTGCTTGGTTGAACTGTGGATTGACAGGGTGAGCGCAACACATTAGCATTGATCAGCTAACATGACCGAGAAGATTATAACGGTCTCATCCAACAGACTTTCGCGAGAGGATTCCCTTGGCTAATTCCGCTCAAGCCCGCAAGCGCGCTCGTCAGGCCGAGACACATCGCCAGCGCAACGCCGCGCAGCGCAGTCAGTTTCGCACCGCCCTGAAAAAAGTACTCAAGGCCATAGGTGCGGGCGACCAGGAGGCCGCAACCGCTGCCTATCAATCCGCAGTGCCGGTGATTGATCGGGCTGCCAACAAAGGACTGATTCATGGTAACAAGGCCGCACGGCACAAAAGCCGGCTCAATGCGCGTCTGCGTGCCATGGCGTCCTGACTTCAGACCCGGCCAGAGTCTGAAGTCTGACTGAAGGCTGATCGGGCGGGCCGTAATAGGTAAAAAAGCCGATGCGAGCTGGTCTCTCGCATCGGCTTTTTGTGCTTTCGCAAAACCCTGGCGCAAAACCCTGGTTGCCTTAGCGTGAAAGCAAGTTCGCCTGATGGATCTATTGTTTCATGTCAGGTGATCGGATCTTGACTTAACTGGTCAATCCTTCATTGCTCGCCCTGGGGTGGGGTTTCGGGTCCGCCTGGGGCTGAGTTTGGGTTTGACGCTGCCCAGCGCGGTCGGCGATGGCGGTTTTCAGCGCATCCGGGCGGTTGTCGATCCAGTTTTCCTCTGGTACCAGTTTCAGCAGGCCGAGACTCTCGAGTCGTTTGCGCGCGGCCGGCTGGGTGCCAGCAAAATACACCCGGCAGCCGTGCTGGGTGGCCTCGGTCACAGTGGTCTCAATCGCCATTGAGCTGGTCACGCCGATGTGGGGCACATCGGTCAGGTCGAGGATCAGGCTGCGGGCATTGGCGATCTCGGTCTGCTGGCGGGTGATAGCCTTGGCCGCGCCGAAGATCAGCGGGCCGCTTAAGCACAGCAGCGCGATGCCGTTGTCCGGGTCGCCGATGATTTTCTTCTCCTCATTGGTTGCCTTGGGGCAGTCCATGTCCGCCGCGTTCGCACCGCCTCCGAACAGCCGTACCCCTTCTGACTGCAGGTCCGCCAAGCGGCGAATGGTCAGGATGTTGGCGACGAAGAGCCCAATGCCGACAGCTGTGATTAGGTCGACAAAGACGGTCAGGGCGATGACGCCGTACATGATGAGCGCACCACGCGGGGAGACCCGGTGCGCGCGCCCGAGAAAATCCCAATCAACGATGTCGAGGCCAACCTTGATGGCAATGCCAGCAAGAACCGCGAGCGGAATCATTGAGACCAGCCCCGTGGCCCAGAGAACCACCACAGCCAGGATGATGGCGCGGGTGAGTCCGGAGAGTGCCGTGCGCGCGCCGGTCTGTATATTGACCACTGTTCCCATGGTGGCGCCAGCACCGGGCAGGCCACCGAACAGACCCGAGGCCAGGTTGCCAAGCCCCTGGCCGATGAGTTCCTTGTCCGAGTCGTGCTGAGTGCGCGTCAGACTGTCGGCGATCACGGATGTGAGCAGTGCGTCGATGGAGCCCAACATGGCCAGCACCAGGGCGTCAACAAGCACACTTTGCCACAGGTCAGGCGTTAGTGTCGGCAGATGCAGTGAAGGCAGGCCGGAGGGGATGGCGCCGATTTCCCGGTAAGCACCGCTGCCGATCACCAGTACCGCGATTAGGGTGCCGGCGACCAGTGCTAGCAACTGGGGTGGCAGCAGGCGGCGCAGGCGTTTGGGCATCAGCAGCAAAATGGCGAGTGAAATGCCACCGAGCAGCAGTTCATCGGGCTGAAAGGTGGCGGCCAGCTCCGGCAGTGCCTGTAAAGAACCGAGCACACCACCGCCCGGCGTTGGATGGCCGAGTAGCGCGGGTAATTGCAGAATGATCAGAATGAAGCCAATGCCCGACATGAAGCCCGAGATGACGGTGTAGGGCATCATGGTCACATAACGCCCGAGCTTCAGGATGCCGAACAGGATTTGAAACAGCCCGGCCAGCATCACGGTGGTGAAGGCGATGGCCATGCCGCCTTCGGGATTGGCGGCCAGGATGCTGGTGATGACCGCTGTCATGACTACCGTCATTGGGCCGGTGGGCTCGGAGATCAGGGTTGGGGTGCCGCCGAACAGGGCCGCGAACAGGCCCACCAGCACGGCGCCATAAAGTCCGGCCTCGGCGCCGGCGCCCGAGGCCACGCCAAAGGCCAGCGCCATCGGCAGGGCCACCACGGCGGCGGTCACGCCGCCGAAGAGGTCGCCGCGCAGGTTGTTGAAGTCAATGGTATTGAGTACGCGCATCACGAGTTCCCTGTTCTGATCCTGATCCAGATACTGGCCTTGGCCCTAGGCTTGAACGGCTCTGGCTTGGGCGAAACCGGCCTAACGCTCATGGTCCCGGTCACCCCGGGTGATGAATCCATGTGATTCACGGTAAGTATGGCGACTTCAGCGGTTTCTGAATAATCGCTGTTGGCAATACCCCGGATCAGCGATTGCTGATGGATGGCGCCCCTTAGATCTCGGCCACTACCTTGTCGTAGAAGGCGAGAAAATCGTCCGGCGTTGAACCCTCGCGCCACTCAATCGCCGCACGCGGATGCTGATTGAGCTGACCGGTAATATTGTAGGGCACCAGCGGACCCCACTCGATCTGACCGCGCAACGGCATGACATGGTGCTGAATCACCTCAATGATGGGGCGCACGTCGAACTTAGGATTCCGCAAGAAACCCAGCAGCAGCTCGGTGTGGCAGTTGCCGGCGCCACGGCCCATGCCGAAGATAGTTGCATCCACGCGATTGCAGCCAAGAATGATGGCCTCGATGGTGTTGGCGAAGGCAAGCTGCATATTGTTGTGCGCATGGATGCCAATCTCCTTGCCGCTGTCGGCCATGGCCGCCGCGTACTTGTGGTACAGGCGGTCGACCTGTTCGCGGTACAGGTAGCCAAAGCTGTCCACGATTACCATGGTGGAGGCCGGAGTCGGCGCGATAGCCTCCAGGACGGTGTCGATTTCCGACTCGGTGATGTTGGAGACCGCCATCAGATTAGCCGTAGTCTCATAGCCAATAGCGTGTGCATGGGAGATCATCTCTACCGCCTCCGAGACTTGGTGCGCGTAGAATGCAACGCGAATCACATCGAGCACACTGTCGGCGGCCGGTAGCAGTTCGGTTTTCCAGTCGCTTTTGCCAGCGTCGGCCATGGCGGCGAGCTTCAGGCCATTGGTGGCACTGTCATGGTCACCCACGACGCGTCGCATATCCTCCTCGTCACAATGGCGCCAGGGGCCGAATTGCTCCTTGGGGAAGGTTTTCTTGGAGTTCTTGTAGCCGATCTCCATGTAGTCGACGCCAGCGGCCAGGCAGGCGCGGTAAACGGCTGTCACAAAGGTATCGGTGAACTGATGCGCATTGATCAACCCCCCATCGCGCACGGTGCAGTCAAGTACCTTGAGTTCGGGGCGGTAGGTGATCCAAGGGGCTTTTTCGGACATTGGGGTTCTCCAGACGCAAAAGCGGGCGGGCTAAGGGTTGGTTCGCGGCGCCAATCCGATACCGGACTGATCCGCCATCTTGGCCGGTTTTCAGGCCAGTGGCTGATGGTGGACCCTCGGGTGCGGCGCGCGGGCGGCTTGTTCGGCTAGTCTAGCCTAGATGAGGATTCTATTCCCTACCGGAGATCCATTAGTCCGCTGCCAGCAATTCCAAATTCCGTTTTTCAGTACTTGGTCGTCGGCCCGTTGTTCCACTAAATCGAGCGACTCAAATTTGGAGCCGCGGTGTCAGCAGGGCTGGTGCAATTTGCCGTCATTGCGTGTGGCATAATCACCCCTGCTGATTGATCAGGCCAAGGTTCCTTCCCCTGCCGCTAACATCAAAGCATGACTAGCTCGACTCCGACTCCGACTCCGACTCCGACTCCGACTCCGACTTCGGTTCTGGCTCCGGCTCCGGCTCCGGCTCCGGCCTTGGCTCCAACTCAGGGGCAGGGCGCGCGCGAGTGGAGAGCCCGCAGGTTGGCATCGCCCTGGTGCTGGCTGCTCGCACCCATCGCCGGTGCCGCCACCGTTCTGGCCTTCGCGCCCTTCGGCTGGTATCCGCTTGGTATTCTGGCTTTGGTTCTTTGGTATCAGTGTCTGCGCGGGCGCACCGGGCGCGACGCCTTTGTGCATGGCTGGCTTTATGGCGCGGGCCTCCTGGGTGTCGGTGTCGCCTGGATTCGCATCAGCCTGAATGAATTCGGCAATCTGCCAGCCGTCGCCGCCAACGGCATGATGCTGCTGTTCGTCGCCGCCATGGCACTTTACTACGGGCTGGCGGGCTGGCTGATTGGGCGGGTCCAACCGGTTTTGCAGCGCTTCGACTGGGCCGGGCCCATGCTGCTGCTTCCGGCAGTCTGGGTGCTGAGCGAATGGCTGCGCTCCTGGGTTTTGACCGGCTTTCCCTGGTTGCTGCTAGGCAATACCCAGGTGGATTCGCCGCTTGCCGGTTGGGCCCCGATCCTGGGCGTGCATGGGCTCAGTCTGCTGGCCGCCCTCTCGGCCGGTTTGCTGTGGCTGTCCGTGGCACGGTGCCGCGCCCGCCCGGCGGCCCTGATTGTGCTGGCTGTCATCTGGGCGGGCGGCGGCCTGTTGCGGATGATCGACTGGACGCAGCCCTCGGGCGAGCCTTTCACCGCCGTCTTGGTGCAGGCCAATATCGCCCCCTCGCTCAAATGGCAGCCGGAGGCGCTCGAGCCCAATCTCGAAGCCCATCTGGCGTTCACGCGCCAGCATCTGGGCGTCGGCCTGATTGTGTGGCCGGAAACCGCCATCCCCAGCTTTCTGCACGAGGTGCGCCTGTCGTTGATCGAGCCCCTGGCCGAGCGTGCTCGCGCCGAGGGCTCGGAGATTCTGATTGGCGTGCCCATCATGGAAGGCGACAGGCGTTACTATAACGGGCTGCTCAGTATCGGTACGGCGGAGGACAGCTACTACAAGCGCCACTTGGTGCCCTTCGGCGAGTATCTGCCCCTGCGCGCTCTGATTGGACCGCTGGTGGACTGGTTCGATGTGCCCATGTCTTCCTTCAGTCCCGGTCGTGCCGAGCAGCCGCTGCTGCGCGTCGGCCCACATCATGCCGGTGCCTCCATCTGCTATGAGGATGTCTTCCCCGACCAGGTGCGCCAGGCCCTGCCGGCGGCGGATTATCTGGTCAATGTGTCCAACGATGCCTGGTTTGGCGATTCGCTCGCGCCCGCGCAGCATCTGGAGTTCGCCCGCCTGCGCGCGCTGGAGAACGGCCGCTATCTGGTGCGTGCCACCAATACCGGCATTTCCGCCATTATCGATCAGAAAGGGCGCCTGACCGCCGTGCTGCCAGCCTTCGAGCGCGGCGCCCTGGTGGGCGAGGTGCGGCCTTTTAGCGGCGAGACGCCCTTCTCGCGCCTCGGCAGCCTGGTGCCCATTAGTCTTGCTCTGATCATGCTGCTGGCCTCCCTGCTGCTCGGACGACTAGGGCGACGCGCATGACACTGGCGTTAGTGCCCGTTGGGAGCGGCTTCAGCCGCGAACAGCCGCGCCCACCCGCGAGCAGTCGCAAACATCCCCACCCAGGCGCGCCTGGGTGGGGCGGATGATTTTGGCGTCGACATCCACCACCCGGTATGATGCCAAGGCTTGATATTCTGCCAAAGGCCGACGAATGTCCGTGCTCGCCATACTTCATTTTTTTATCGATCTTTGCCTGTTGCGCCGCGCGCCCCAGGATCTGCCCGCCTCGTCGGTGATCTTTGCCCTGGTGGTGGTTGCCGGCACGCTTGGTTCCATGCTGCTGGCCCTGAGCGCGGGGGAGAAGGCGCTCGTCGGGTTTTTGCAGGGGTTGCTGGACATCGCCTTCATGGCGGCTTTGCTTCATGTCATCTTGCGATTGGTGGATAAGCCCGCGCGCTTTCTGCAAACCGCCACCGCGCTCATTGGCGCCGATACCCTGATTGGCCTGGTCGCGCTGCTGCCGCTTAGCCTGGCGGCTGGCGCGGATGAAACCAGCGGGCTGTTGGTGCTGGCCGGTTTTTTGTTCATGGGGCTGGTGGTCTGGGGCGTGCTGGCCAGCGCGCATATTCTGCGCCATGCATTTGAGATTCCTCTGATGCAGGGCGTCTTTCTTGCCATTGCTTACGATGTGCTGGCATTTTTTGTCATTGGCGGCCTGACCCAAGGCCTGAGCTAGGCGTCGCCCCTGGATTGTCGCCTCTGTCTTGCGGATCCCTTCATCTCATGCATCTGCACATTCTTGGTATTTGCGGCACCTTCATGGGCGGGCTGGCGTTGCTGGCGCGCGAGCTGGGCCATCGGGTCACGGGCTCCGATGCCAATGTCTATCCGCCCATGAGCACGCAGTTGGAGGCGGCCGGCATCAGGCTGGCGCAAGGTTACGCGGCCTCTCATCTGCAGCCGGCGCCCGATGTGGTGGTGGTGGGCAATGCCATGACCCGCGGGGTGCCGGCGGTGGAATACCTGCTCGATGAGGGGTTGCCCTATGTGTCGGGGCCGCGGTGGCTGGCGGAGCATCTGCTGGGTGCGCGCCATGTGTTGGCGGTGGCCGGAACCCATGGCAAGACCACCACCGCCAGTCTGCTGGCCTGGCTGCTGGAGGATGCAGGGTTCGAGCCTGGGTTTCTGATCGGCGGGGTACCGGGCAATTTTGGCCAGTCGGCGCGACTTGGCGGCGGGCGCTACTTCGTGGTCGAGGCGGATGAATACGACACGGCCTTTTTCGACAAGCGCTCCAAGTTCCTGCATTACCGCCCGCGCACCCTGGTGATCAATAATCTGGAGTTCGATCACGCGGATATTTTTGGCGATCTGGCCGCCATTCAACGCCAGTTTCATCATTTGGTCCGCACTGTGCCCGGCTCCGGGCTGATCATCCATCCGCGAGGGGTGGAGAGTATCGAACAGGTACTGGCCATGGGCTGCTGGACGCCACGGCAGACGCTGGCGCTCGCCGGGCCTGAGTTGGCGGACCAGCCGCGACAGCCTGGAGCTGACTGGTGCGCGGAATTGCTCAACCCGGCCGGGACCGAGGTGCGACTCCATCGCGACGGGACCGCCTTGGGATCCTGGTCCTGGAATCAGACCGGTCGGCACAATGCATCCAATGCGTTGGCCGCCATCGTGGCGGCGGCCCATGTCGGGGTGGCGCCGCGAGCGGCCATGGCGGCGCTGAGTCGTTTTCAGGGCGTGCGCCGACGCATGGAGCTGCGCGGGGAGGTCGGCGGCGTGCGCCTCTATGATGATTTTGCCCATCACCCAACCGCCATCGCCACCACGCTCGACGGGCTGCGCCAGTCTGTCGGCAAGGCGCGCATTGTCGCGGTGCTGGAGCCACGCTCCAACACCATGCGCGCCGGTGTCCATGCCGACACCCTGGCCGCCTCGCTGAGAGAAGCCGATCTGGTCTTTCTGTTCGCGCCCGCGGATCTTGGCTGGGATGCGGCCGCGGTCCTGGCACCCCTGGGCGAGCGGGCGCGGGTGATGGAGGCCATCGAGCCCTTGGTGGCCAGGATCAGCCAGGCTGTCCAGCCGGGCGATCATCTGCTGGTGATGAGCAACGGCGGTTTTCAGGGCATTCATCAGCGACTGCTCGATACCTTGACGGCGCGGTTTTCCGCGGGTCTGGCGTGAGCGAGCGTCTCCCGGATGAGCGCTGTGACGAGCCGGTCTGGCCGCGCACCATCGCGGTGGCGCTGACCGGTGCCTCCGGCATTCACTATGGTTTACGGCTGCTGCATTGCTTGATCGATTCCGGGGTGCGGGTCTATCTCCTGATCTCCCAGGCCGGGCAGGTGGTGCTCAAGATGGAGGCGGGCATTGATGCGCCGGCGCGACCGGCCGAGGCCGAGCGGTTTTTCAGCGCGCGTTTCGGGGCTGCTCCGGGACAGCTGCGGGTGTTTGGCCGCCAGCAGTGGACGGCGCCCGTGGCCAGCGGCAGTCATCCGCCGGAGGCCATGGTGATCTGCCCCTGCACCACGGGAACCCTGGCCAGCCTGGCCGCCGGCCTGAGTCAGGACTTGATTCAGCGCGCCGCCGATGTGGTGCTCAAGGAGCGTCGGACACTGATTTTGGTGGTGCGCGAGACTCCCTTCACGACCATTCATCTGGAAAACATGCTGCGCCTGGCGCGCGCCGGGGCGGTGATCATGCCGGCCAATCCGGGGTTTTATTATCAGCCGCAAAGCATTGATGCGCTGATTGACTTCATGGTGGCGCGGGTGTTGGATCACTTGCGGGTGCCGCAGCGGCTGCTGCCGCCTTGGGGCGAGCCACCGGCGCAAGGTGACTGATGCGCAGCAGTCCGTTGCGATGCAGCGCGATCTCCGCGTGCTTGCCAAGTTCCCGCACCAGCGCGCGGCGCTCGTCATACTGGGTGCCAGCCAGGGTGATGGGCAGGGCAAAGAGTCCGGCGACGCGTTCCTTGGTGACTTCGGTGATGTCGCCAATCCAGAGCGGGCCGATGTCGTCGATCAGATAGCGAGTCGGCCAGAGCCTAAGCACATAACGTCGGCCATCGGGCCGATCATGGGTGTGGATGAGTTGCTCGTGAAGGCCTTGGTGCACATGGGAGACCAAGGGTAGCTCGGACAGTGCCGCCGAGGGCGAGAGCAACCGTGGGGCATTGTGCCAGCCGAGCCGCTCGCCGGCTTGCCAGCCGCTGGCGGACAGGGCGCTGGCCAGGGCCGGTAGTGGTCCGGCGTACTGGATGTCGAAAGGCTGGTGGTTTTGGTGGCGCAGATCCTGGCGAACGCTGGCCAGGGTGCTTGGCTCCCCGGTCAGCCATTGGGCGGGAGGGATGTGGGTCAATGGTTGTTCGGGTCGCAGGTGCGCGAGCCGCTGTGTCTGGCCATCAAGGCTCAGCAGACCATAACCGGGTAACCAGGCGAGCAATGCGATGAGCACCAAGGACGCAAGGGTGCCGGTGCAGGGCTCGGGGCGGGTGTGACGCGCGAAGGCAAGTCCGAGGGCGGCGAGCCATACCAGCGCCAGGGTAAAGCTGGCGAGGATGTCGGTCAGCCACTCAGTACCAAAATATAGCCGTGCGAAGCTGAGCGCGCCAACCAGGCTGCTGGCCAGGGCAAAGGGCAGCCAGCGGGTCGCCCCCGGCAGGGCGCGGGCGATGAGCAGCGCCAGAAAGCCATAGACCAGCGTGGCGCCCAGCACGGAGGGAGTGGGAAAGGACCAGGGCCAGAGCAGTGGCCAGTCCGCGGCGCTCGCCGGGGACGGGCGCGTGGTGCCGATAAGCAGGCCAAGGAGCGGGCTGGCGATGAGCGCGAAGCTGGCCGCGGCCAGCCAGTAGGCGGCGTCGCGCACGCGTCCGTGCCAGCGCAGATAGACAAAGACCACGGCGACCAGCACGAGCAGAAGCGCTGGATCCCCCAGTGCGCCGAGGGTCGCCAGACTCTGATCGGCATGGGGCGACTCCAGGCTGAGGAAAAGGTCGCGTGCGAACTGATTGATGCCCAGGTTCTCCGGGCCGAGCAGCACCAAACCCAAACTAAGCCCGAGGACCAGGGTGGCGGACAGCAGCGCCAGGGCGAGTCCCGCCAGGGTGCCGGCATCCGGGTGGCGCGGGTCGGCCAGGGCGGCGGCGATATGGGCCATGAGCGGATGTCCCCGCTGTAGCTGATCGGTCCACCGCAGCAGTGCCCCCACCCAGACACTGGCGCGGGCGCTGGCCCAGCGCACCAGGCGCTGGCTGATCCAAATGGTGGCCAGGAAGAGCGCGATCAGGCTTAGGGTGACGAACACCAGCCCCGTGGCGGCCTCGCTGGCCAATTTCAGCGAGGCGCCAAAGAGAATGCCTGGTGCGAGATAGGCTGGTGCCCACAGGAATGCCGAGCCAACATTGGCGAGGACAAAGCGCCCTGTTGGCATGTCCATCATGCCGGCGACCAGTGGCACCATGGCGCGCACCGGGCCGACGAAGCGCCCCAGCGCCACGCTTTTGGCGCCGTGGCGGGCGAAAAACGCCATGCCGCGTTCGAGCGGTGCCGGGTGGCGATTCAACGGCCAGAGGGAGCGCAATTGCCGTTTGTAGCGTCGCCCAAGCCAAAAGCTCAAGCTATCACCGAGGACGGCGCCGGTGATGACCAGCAGGCAGACCGGCCAGAACCCGAGGACTCCGTCGGCAATGAGCGCACCGGCGACGAGTATGATGAGCACGCCGGGCATGACCGCACCGATGACCGCCAGGGATTCGGCCAGGGCCGCGGCGAAAACCGCGGCGTAGGCGGCCCCCGGATAGGCGCCGATGGTGTCGAGCAACGCGCGTAGTCCTGCCTCCATGCGTCAGTGCATGTCGCGATCGCTGGCTGTCAGCGCAAGGTGCCGCCGCTGGCGGGCATGCCGCCAGTGGTGGCGCGCGTTCTGCTCAGCCGGCCAGTTTGGCGAAAGCCGTGCGCGCGGCGTCGAGGGTCGCGTCGATATCGGCATCGCTGTGCGCCGAGGAGACAAAGCCGGCCTCGAAGGCCGAGGGCGCGAGGTAGACGCCTTGCTCTAGCATTGCCTGGAAAAAGGCGCGGAAGGCGTCCTGATCGCAGCCAGTCGCCAGCTGGTAGTTGGTCACGGGGCCTGCGTTGGTGAAAAAGAGCCCGAACATGGCGCCGGCCTGATTGGTGCTGAAACCAACGCCGGCGGCGGTGGCCAGCTCGCTCAGACCCTGGATCAGACGGGTGGTGCTGGCCTCGACCCGGTCGAAGAAGCCGGGCGCCGAGATCAACTCCAATGTCTTCAGGCCCGCCGTCATGGCGATGGGGTTCCCAGACAGGGTGCCGGCCTGATAGACCGGGCCGAGCGGGGAAATCTTCTCCATGATGTCGCGCCGTCCGCCGAAGGCGCCGACCGGCATGCCGCCGCCGATCACCTTGCCGAGCGCGGTCAGGTCCGGCTTGATGCCATAGCGGCCCTGGGCGCCGCCGAGGCCGACACGGAAACCGGTCATGACCTCGTCGAAAATCAGCACGCTGCCGTATTGATCGCAGATCTCGCGCAGCCCTTCAAGAAAGCCCGGCTGTGGTGGGATGCAGTTCATGTTGCCGGCGACTGGCTCGACGATGATGCAGGCAATCTCTGATCCCATCTTGGCGAAGGTCTCGCGCACACCGTCGAGATTATTATAAGTGAGCGTCAGGGTTAGTTCCGCGAGCGCGGCGGGTACGCCGGGGGAGCTGGGTTCGCCCAGGGTCAACATGCCGGAGCCGGCCTTGACCAGCAGGGAGTCGACATGGCCGTGGTAGCAGCCCTCGAACTTGACCACCTTGTCGCGACCGGTGAAGCCGCGTGCCAGGCGCAGGGCGCTCATGGTGGCCTCGGTGCCGGAGCTAACCATGCGCACCAGGTCAATGCTCGGCACCAACTCGCAGACCTTGTCGGCCATTTGGGTTTCGAGTTCGGTCGGGGCGCCGAAGGACAGACCTTTGGCGACGCGCTCGGTCACGGCCGCGATCACCTCGGGATGGGCGTGGCCGAGGATCATCGGCCCCCAGGAGCCGACATAGTCGATGTAGCTTTTGCCATCGGCGTCGGTCACCTTGGAACCAGCGGCGGACTCGAAAAAGATCGGGTCGCCGCCAACGCCGCGAAAGGCGCGCACCGGGGAATTCACGCCACCGGGAATGTGCTGCTGGGCGGCGGCGAAAAGGTCATGGGATCGGCTCATGGATGGGTTCTCCTGATGGGTGAAGTCAAACGCGGAGAAAATCTCTGGCGCTTAGTCTGGCTGGCGCTCATTGTCTGGTTTGGTCGCCGTCGGCGCAACCAGGGTGCGCAGGGCGTGGGGCTGGGTTTTGGCTTGTTCGGTTGATTGTTCCGGTTCGGGTTCGGATGCGGGCGGCGGCAGCCGGCGCGGAATCAGCTGACAGCGGGCCAGCGCCCGCGCCTGGCGCAGGGTGTCCATGACATAAGCCTGCGCCTCGGCCACGGCTGACTTGAGTTCCTGGCCGAGTGCCAGCCGCGCGGCGATGGCGCTGGCCAGGGTGCAGCCGGAGCCATGAAAGCTGCCCGTCAGGCGTGGCCACTCCCATTGGCTGAGCGCGCCGTCGCCGGGGTAGAATGTGTTGATGACCTGGTCGCTGCTGTCGTGGGTGCCGGTGATGAGCACCGCCTTCGCCCCTAGGTTCAGCAGCCGCCGGGCGGCTTGATCGCGCCCCGGTGCGTCGGCCAGCAGCCGCGCCTCGGGCAGGTTGGGCGTGATCAGCGTGCAGCGCCGCAGCAGATGACGCCTGAGTTGATTGAGCAGCGCGGCATCGGCGATGCGCTCGCCACTCCCGCTGGCAAGTACCGGGTCGAACACCACCGGCAGATTGGGATGGGTCTTGAGTAGGGCGGCAATGGTTTGCACCAGGTGCGAGTGGCCAATCAGACCGATTTTGACAGCCGCGACCTGGTAATCCTCAAAAACGGCCAGGCATTGATCACGCAGCTGTTCCGCCGGTTGCGCGACCAGCTGCGTCAGCCGGCAGGAGGTCTGCACCGTGATGGCGGTGACGGCGCTGCAGCAATGCAGGCCCAGGGCCGCGGCGGTTTCGATATCGGCTTGCAGGCCGGCGCCGCCGCCGGGGTCATGGCCGCCGATGGCGAGCAGGACGGGATCGCTGAGACGAGGGGATGCTTTGATCATGACCGGCATTGTCGCCGAATCCGGGAACAAGCGAAATCGCGGATGTGGCCTGCGGGCCTTCTTTTGCCCTCGGATTTCATGCAACGCTTCCGGTCGATGCCCAATTGGGCCCTGCTTGCTCATCCCTCCTAACTGATTTGTTCAGTTGATCCCTCAAGTCGATCCGCCCAGTCGATCCGCCCAGTCGATCCGCCCAGTCGATCCCCAAGTGGTTCCCCGGTTGATCTCGGATGCATTTTCCAAGCCCATCACAGGATGGGTCTTTCAAAGCTGTCAATATCGACCAACATTCGTTTTTTGCCAAAGTTGTTAGGTAATCATCATGAAGCGATACGTTTGTCTGTTGTGTGGACTGGTTTACGACGAAGAAAAGGGTTGGCCGGAGGATGGCATCGCGCCTGGCACCAAGTGGGAGGATGTGCCCGAGGATTGGGTGTGCCCTGAATGCAACGCGGGCAAGGATGACTTCGAGATGACCGAACTTTGATGCCAGCCCCGTGGCCCGCTTGCTAAGACCGGTGCGCTGAGGCCCAGGTGCAGATCCGCGGCGCTGAATCCCTGTCTTTCGTCCTGGATTTGGCCGCGATCTTCGTGCTATGGTCGCAATTCAATCAATCAGCGAATTGGAGTGAGAAGCCTTCATGTCTACCGCGTTGACAGAATCTGAAGTGAACTTGACAGAGCCGGCTGTCGCGAAGATGACGGAGCTCTTCGCCCAGGTCGAAGAGGGCGTGCGGGGCGTGCGTGTTTATGCCGCGCCTGGGGGCTGCAGCGGCGTCAGCTTTGGCATGACCTTCACCGACGAAATCAATGCACAGGATGGTGTGCGGGATTTCGATAGCTTTAAGCTGGTCGTTGATGATGGCACGCTTGATTACCTGCGCGGGGTCGAGATCGATTTTGTCGACCAGGGTGACGGCAATGCAACTTTCGTATTCAATAACTTGCCGAGCATGGGTGGGGGCTGTGGTAGCTGTGGTTCATCCAACGGCGGTGGCTGTTCCTCCTGATGGAAAGGCTACGTCTGGACGCTGCCCGACCCAAAGGCCCGATTAGCAACCGTGCAAGCGCGCCTTGGAGTGCGCCATGCAGCCAAGGCCCTGGCGTGGTTTGGCGTGATTGCCTCCGGGTCGCGGCCCCATGATTCGCGTCGGCATTGTTGGGGCCACGGGATACACCGGCTCAGAACTCTTGCGGCTGTTGCTGCGCCATCGGGAGGTGGAGTTGATCGCCGTGACCTCACGTGCCGAGGCAGGACGCGCGGTCAGCGACTACTTCCCCGCGCTCAGAGGTGTCTGCCCGCTTGAGTTCGCGCCCGCCGATTCACCTCTGCTGAACAGCTGCGATCTGGTCTTCTTCGCCACGCCAAATGGCACCGCCATGCTGGAGGCGCCGGCCCTGCTTGAAGCTGGTGTGCGGGTGATCGATCTCGCGGCGGACTTCCGGCTGCGCGATGCCGAGCTCTGGTCTTCCTGGTATGGCATGGCGCACGCCTGCCCCGACCTGCTGTCCGAGGCGGTTTATGGCTTGCCGGAGGTCAATCGCGCGGCTCTGCCGGGAGCGCGTCTGGTGGCGAATCCCGGCTGTTATCCAACCGCGGTGGCGCTCGGCTTTCTACCCCTGATCGAATCCGGGTTTGTTGATCCGGGGTTTTTGGTGGCGGACGTCAAATCCGGCGTCAGCGGCGCGGGCCGGCAGGCAAAGACCGGCTTGCTCATGGCAGAGGTGGGAGAAAGCTTCAAGGCCTACAGCGTGGCGGGGCATCGCCACCAGCCTGAGATTTGCCAGACATTGCGCGCAGTGCAGCCCAAAGGGGCGCCGGCCATCCAGTTGACCTTTGTTCCCCACTTGGTTCCCATGATACGTGGCATTGAGGCAACGCTTTATGCGCGACTTGATCCGAGTGCGGGAGTTCAGGGTGCTGAGCAGCTGCAGTCTCTTTTTGAAGATCGATACCAGAATGAGTCTTTTGTCGATGTGATGCCTCAGGGCTCGGCGCCGGAAACCCGATCCGTGCGTGGGACCAATTTGTGCCGTCTGGCGGTGACTGTGCCGATGGCTCAGGCGGCGGAGCGGGGACAGACCTTGGTGGTGCAATCGGTCATCGATAATTTGGTCAAGGGTGCTGCGGGTCAGGCAGTTCAGAACATGAATCTGATGTTCGGTCTGGCCGAGGGCACCGGCTTGTCCCACTTGGCCTGGGTGCCCTAGCAGTTTGCTCTTTAAGTGCGCGATCATCCATTTGTTCGTTTAAAACATCAGTCTTAGTTGATTCTAAAAGCGAAGCGCCGAGATGGGATGGAATCCAAATATGGGCTCTTCTGGGGTGGGCTTTGGCGCATCTGGAGGAGCCTTTCGGCTGTTTGTCACCCTTGGCTGGCTCGCGGTCATCGGAACCGCCTTTGTTCTCGGCTACCAGCTTGCTTATCACGATGCTGAAAACACCCTAATCGAGATGCAGCAACTCAAGGCAGATCGGCAATCACTGCGCGAGGCTTTGATGACTGCCGAGGAACGCATTGCCGGGCTTGAGCAAGCACAGTCGATTGACCGCGAGGCCAAACGCCTTGCGCAGGCGCAACTTGAGGAACTGCAGCATGAGCGGCATGAATATGCCAAACAAGTTTCGGTGCTGGAGCGATTGATTCGCGAAGGTGGCGGTGGTGTGGTGCAGGTTCAGGACTTCAAGCTCTGGGAGACCGGCCAGTCCCGCGAGTTTGGTTACAGCTTCACGGTCACGCAACTGATTCCTGAATTCGGTCAGACGTTGGGACGGGTGAGTCTTCGGCTGGCAGGGAAAACGGTCGAGAACGACTCCGTTGAGCGGGCCGCCGACCAGCTCGAAGGTGCGAAGCCGGCCGTTCATCGGATGCAATTCGAGTTTTTCCAGCACTTCAGTGGCGCGATCAAATTACCGGAGGATCTGCAGCCGCGGACGCTCACGGTTGAGATTGAGCCAACAGTGAAAAATTTGATTTCTTCATCCCGCACCTTCGGCTGGGAACCCGAGCCTTGGAACCCGGAGCCAGGGGATGTGCCCCAATTGACGCAGCCGGATGGAGTGGGGCCAGGGTGAAAGGACAATCGGGGAGTAACGGGGCAGCAAGCAGGAAGACTGATGCGCGATGATTTTCTGCGGCGAGGGTGACCGAGAGATGGGCTGAGGCGGGAGTGACCCTATTACTTGGGTCTTGATTCGTGCCCGCGGTGATCGCACTCTTACTTTATTAAGCGATTCCGGATGCTCCGGACTATTCCAACCTCAAGAGATCCATACCATGACAACGACAACTGATCTGACCGGGGATGCTCCGCTCGTCTTCACCAATTCGGCTGCCGCCAAGGTTGCGGACTTGATCAAGGAAGAAGGTAACGAGGATCTGATGCTGCGGGTCTACATCCAAGGAGGGGGGTGTTCTGGCTTTCAGTACGGTTTTACCTTCGATGAGCAGGTGCAGGACGGCGATACGGAAGTGGTGACCGATGGCGTCAAACTGCTGGTTGATCCGATGAGCGTCCAGTATCTGATGGGGGCTGAGATTGACTACAGTGAGGGTTTGCAGGGGGCACAATTTGTTATCCGCAATCCGAATGCGACGACCACCTGTGGTTGTGGATCCTCCTTCGGCGTCTGAGCGCATTTGCAACCGATTCTCTCGCTGTTTGTTGTGCGGGCTCCTGCGGGGCCCAAAGCCAAGTGCGCAAATCCGCTTTAATGTCGCGATTGCCCCTCGGCGGTTGGCAGACCACTGTCCGTCAAAGTAAAACTGCGTGCATCCGCCAGTAGCGTGCGATCTTTGGTGCGTTGGAGTTCTGCTAGTAACGGACGAGTCTGCTTGCGGAAACGCGCTTTTTCGCGATCATCAAACTCGTTCAGGAAGGGAAGTTTGGCCGTCAGCGGATCGACTGGCCGACCATTGATGTGGATTTCGTAGTGCAGATGTGGGCCAGTCGCGAGTCCAGTCTGACCCACATACCCGATGGTTTGCCCGCGCTTGACCTCGCTTCCGTTTGCAATACCCGTGGCAAAACGCATGAGGTGGGCGTATCGCGTTTCGTAGCGTGAGCCGTGGCGTAGAATGACAATATTGCCATAACCACTTTTGCGGCCTCTGAAATGGACCCGGCCATCGGCTGCGGCCAGGATGCGACGTCCGGCAGGTGCCGCGAGATCGACACCGGGATGCGGTCGAACTCTGCGAAGAATCGGGTGCAAGCGGTTCATGCTAAACTTGGAACTGACCCGCGTGTAATCAAGTGGTGTGCGCAGGAAGCTGTTTTTGCCTTTATCGATGGGTTTGCCATCGGCTGAGTAGTAATCCGTCACGCCTTTGGACGTTGTGTAGCGGACAGCGGCATAATGCTTGTTTCCGTTGGTGAATTCCACAGCGAGCACCGGGCCTGTTTTGATGGGTTCGTCGCCGGCATAAATCTGCTCGAATAGCACCGAGAGCTTGTCCCCCTTGCGTGTTTGTCGGGCGAAATTCACCTGGTGGCGGAAAATGTTAATCGCGCGCTGGGTGACCTGATCAGGAATGCCAGCGGTTTTGGCTGCACCGTAGAGAGAGCGATCAACGACGGCGGTTAGGCATTGTCGGCGAGGCTCGGTTGGCTCCGATTCAACCGAGGTGCTGAGAATGCTGCCCGCGCGGGAGACCAGCAGGCGTTCGGTGGCGCTCAGCTTGAACTCAATGCGGTGCAGATCGAGTGCCTGGTCAAAATGCAGACGGATGGTCTCGCCGGGGCGGATGTGCTCAAGGCGATGGCGATGCTCATTGGAGACGTGGTCAAGAATCTGGTAAACCAGTCGGCCAGGGAGGTTCTGCGACTCAAGAATGGTACCAAGGGTGTCGCCCGGCTGAACCCGGTAGTCGAAGCGAAAGGGGCCTTCTCTCAGGGTCGGCGGAAGCGCGGTTAGACGAGGCGATTGGTCAAACCCCGATTGGGTGAAAGTGGCTTGGTCGATTCCCAGCGGCTGCATCAGTGCCGCGGCGTCGCTGTTGAACTCCAATGC